>CAJOGH010000109.1 GCA_905233865.1 uncultured Atopobiaceae bacterium | reverse complement strand
ACCCATCGGCCAGGAAGATGTTCAGACGGCAGCGCGTGCCGTTGGAGTAGGTGTGCGCGAGGTCGACCTCGCCCACCTCCTTGAGCTGGTCGAAGAGCTCCTCGCTGCCACAGCCCTCGCGCGCGAGCGCCTCGGTGTCGGGCGGCTCCAGCGGGTAGTCAAAGGCATCCGTGAGCGTGCCGTGCACGCGGAAGCGCACCGGCACGCCCGGGGCGATGTGGATGTCCGACGTACCCAGCTCGGCGGCCTTCACCACGATGCTGTCCAGAGTCATGTTCGTTCCTTTCCACGCAAGACGGGAACAAGGGTCACAACGTCACTGCGCCCCACGAGGCGCTACTCCGCATCATACGCGACGCGCACCAGCTCTTCTACGGTCGTGACGCCGTTGAGCACCAGCTCGCGCGCGTTTTGGATGAGCGGCTCGAAGCCCGCGTTGCGGATGGCGTCCATGAGCTCGGCGCGGTCGGCCCCGGTGTGGATGCACTGGGCCACCTTGCGGTCCACCATGAGCACCTCGGCCACCACGGTGCGGCCCCGGTAGCCGCTGTTGAAGCACTCGGGGCAGCCCTCGCCGCGATAGAGCTTGATGCCCTGAGCGCGCGCGGCGCGCGGGTTGTAGCCGAGGTCCTCGAGCTCTTCGTCGCTGGGATCGTACTCCTTGCGGCAGTGCGGGCAGATGCGGCGCATGAGGCGCTGCGAGAGCACGCCGCGCAGGGCGGTGGAGAGCATGAAGGGCTCCACGCCGATGTCCAGCAGACGGTCGATGGTGGAGACCGCGTCGTTGGTGTGGAGGGTGGAGAGCACCATGTGGCCGGTGACGGCGGCACGCAGGGCGATGTTGGCCGTCTCGCCGTCGCGGATCTCGCCGACCATCACGATGTCGGGGTCCTGGCGCAGGATGGAGCGCAGGCCGCTGGCAAAGCTCGTGCCCGTGCGGTCGTCCACCTGGACCTGATTGACGCCCTCGAGGTTGAACTCGACGGGGTCCTCGAGAGTGGTGATGTTGACCTCGTCGGTGTTGAGCGCCTCGATCATGGCAAACTGCGTGGACGACTTGCCCGAGCCCGTGGGGCCAGCCATGAGGATGAGCCCCTGCCTACCCTCGAGCAGCTTATTGAACAGCTCCAGGTTGACCCCGCTAAAGCCCAGCTCCTCAGCGGTGTTGAGACGCTGGCTGCGGTCGAGCAGGCGGATGACGATCTTTTCGCCCTTGACCGTGGGCAGGGTCGACACACGCAGGTCGACCTCGGCCATCTTGACACGCACGATGGCACGGCCGTCCTGAGGCACGCGACGCTCGGTCACGTCCATGCCGCACATGACCTTGACACGCGAGATCACGGACGCCTGCAGGTCCTTGGGTATGTCAAAGACGCGGTGCAGCACGCCGTCCACGCGGTTGCGCACGACGACGTTGTCCTCGTGGGGCTCGATGTGGATATCGGAGGCGCGCTCGGAGATGGCGCGCTCGATGATGTTATCGACCAGGCGCACGGAGGGAGCGGCGTCGGACTCCTCGTCGGCAAGCTCAGAGGCAACAACGCTGTCGCTGGAGCGCACGCTGATGTCGGAGAGGTTCTGCATCTCGCGGATGGCGCGGCGGGCGCCCTCGGTGCCGTAGAGGACCGAGATTGCGTGGTCCATGGCGGACTGCGTGGCAATCATGGGCACGATGCGCTTGCGCGATGCCGCGCGGATCTCCTCGATGGCGATGAAGTTCAGCGGGTCCACCATGGCAAGATACAGCTCGTCACCGCGGACGCGCACCGGCACGACGCTGAAGCGCTTGGCCAGGTTCTTGCTCACCAGGCGCGTCATCTCGGGGTCGATGCTGGTCTCGGTCAGGTCGATGAAGTCGATGCCCAGCTGCATGGTGAGTGCGTCAATGAGGTTGCGCTCGGTGATGATGCCCTCGCTCACGAGCGTCTCGCCCAGGCGCTGGTGCTTCTCCTTCTGCACCGTGAGCGCGTGATTGAGCTGCTCGTCCGTGATATAGCCAGCATCAACCAGCAGGTCTCCCAGACGCGTGTACTTCATGAGCTTCCTCCCCTCGCGCTAGACAGCCGTCTTGGTGCCCAGCACAGGAACATAGGTGTACTCGTAGTGACGCGTAAGCGACGGGTCGTCAACGCGCACAACATCGAATGATACCGTCACCTTAGAGGCGACCTTGCCCGCGGTGCCGTACTCATCGGCGACCGCGACGGTCGGGTCAATGGCAAAGGTGACGTTCTTTGCCTCACAGTCGGTATAGGCACCGCCGTTGAGCAGGTGATAGCTTGCAGAGGCACCCGCCTCGGTACCCGTGATATCTAGCACCGAGCGGCCGTTTGAGGTCTCCGCGGCCACCGACGGGGCCTTGAGGGTGTGGCCCAAAAACGACGTCTGGTAGGTGTAGCCGCTGGCCTGGCCCGCGTCACGCACGGTGACAAGCGAGCGGAAGGTGTCGCCCATGGCGTCGTCGAGTTGCGCGGCCAGGACCTGCGACTCGCCCACGAAGGTAGCGGCGCGGTACTCCTTGAGACCCGCCCCCAGACCCACCGTGATGGCGGTTCCAAAGAGCGAGATGACAAGGACGGCGGCCAGCATCTCGGTCAGCGTGAAGCCAGCCTGGGCCCGAAGGCGCCTGACTATGCCCGCGCGCGGCCTCATCCGATCCTCCCGTAGCTCATGATGCCCTCGGCACTGGGGCCGTAGAACACCACGTCCTTGGTGGTGGAGGTGCCGAGCGGCGATGTGAGCCTGATGGTCCCCTCTCCGTCCACGACGCTCTTCTGCTCGGCCATCGTACGCTGCTCGAGCATGTTTGACTCCGCCACCTCCGCGTCGTTAAGGAGCTTGTGCGCCACAGCGGCGGACGAGAAGAGCAGGGCTATGGAAAGCGTCGCCACAAGGACGGCCACGAGGGTCTCCACGAGGGTCTCGCCGGCAGTGCCGCGGGGACGCGCGCTGTTGTTTGCTCTTGTCATCGTCCCCTCCCTATCCGGCCGTGATGTGGTGGTTGGTCGTGTTGACGTTGGCGCTGAGTGAGTACGCATAGCCATCGGCGGTGTTTGCGAGCTGGCAGGCGACACCGATGACGTCGCCGCCCACACGCTTGAGTGTGACGTTGACGCGGGGCAGCGCGGTTCCCTCGGGCGTGGTGGCGTCAAGCTGGTAGGTGGTACCGGTGCTGGGGATGTCATAGACGCCAAGGGAGTTAGTGCCCTCCTCGGCGATGGTGGTGGTGACCGTCTCCAGCGCGGAGCTCACCGCAAGGCGAGCCTGCTGCTCGCGGGCGCGCGCGTTGGCACGCTCGGCGGCGGCGCCCGCCATGCTCACCACGAGGGCGGCCACTACGGCACAGATGGCAAAGACGCTCAGGGCCACGATGAACGAGGCCCCGCTGCGATCGCGTGCGATGGCTGCTATGGAGCGAGGGCGCGCCATCATGCCCCCTCGACGTAGAGCCAGTCGCCATAGTGGTGGCCGCAGGCCGTCTGGGCGTAGGGGAACGCGCGGCCGGCAAGCTCCGAGCGATAGGCGTGGGAGTCGGCCGCGGAGAGACTGCCGGTGGAAAGCTGCGCGATGGTGCGGGACTTCACAGCGCCATAAAAGTCCTTATAGTCCCCATTGTTGAGGCCGTTTTCACGCACATACACGACGTTAGAGAAGGTTAGGGAGAAATTGGAAAGACCGGCGTCGCGCCCGATGATGGGATGACCTTCAGACTGCAGACGGCCCAGGAAGCGAACGTTGGAAAGGCGGCAGCTCATCAGACCTCGACATGCGCCGATTACGCCGCCGACCTCCCCTGACCCGCGGACGTTACTTGAGACGTAGCAGTTTGAGAGGCCAGACGGAGTGGTCGTGAGCCAGAAGGGGGTCCGTACATAACCGGCAAAGCCGCCCACCTGGCTTCCGCCGGTGACACCAGACTGCGTGCCCTCGTAGTCACCCAGGTCATCCGAGGACGCGTAGCAGTCGTAGAAGTCTGCATCCTGACCCACGCTTCCCACGAAGCCACCGACTGTGTTTGAGCTGGCGATGGTGCGGGACTTCACAGCGCCATAAAAGTCCTTATAGTCCCCATTGTTGAGGCCGTTTTCACGCACATACACGACGTTA
>CAJOGH010000108.1:1452-7397 GCA_905233865.1 uncultured Atopobiaceae bacterium | reverse complement strand
AATTATCGGCAGGTCTTAGACGTGGCATGACACAAAAGGAGGGCGCCCGGAAACCCGAGCGCCCTCTGTCATGCGTATGCCTTACGCGGCCTCGCCGCCACCGCCGCCTGTGGCCTCGCCGCCACCGCCGGTCTGGCCGCCGCCACCTGTGGACTCGCCACCACCGCCGCCGGTCGTGCCGCCGTCGCCTCCGGCGTTGCCGCCGGTGCCCGTTCCGGACGTGTCGGTGTTGGTCTGCGTCTGGGTCTCGGTCTGTGTGTTCTGCGACGGGACCACGGCGTTCTCCTGCGAGGAGCGAGAGTTGGAGCCCGAGCTGGACCCTGAGCTTGCTGACTCGCTGTCGGAGTCGTCATAGCTGCTGCGCGAGCTGCTGGAGCGTGAGACGTCCCAATAGCTGTTGGGCTTGTACTCGGGCGCGTCGGCGGTGGGGAACTCCTCGCGCGCGCGGCCGTTCAGGTAGTTGCTCATGAACATGGCCCAGATGGGACCGGAGGTCGTGTAGGGGTGGCCATAGGTGCCGCCGATGCGCACGGTCTCCTCCGACGTGTAGCCCGTCCACACCGCGCAGGAGATCTGCGGGGTGTAGCCCACGAACCACAGGTCGCGGTAGTCCTCGGTCGTGCCGGTCTTGCCGGCGGCCGGCTGGTTGGCGTTGTAGTAGCTGTAGTAGAACTGGCTGCCGGTGGCGCCGCTGTTGGTGAGCACGCCCTCCAGAACGTCGGTCTCGGCGACGGCGACCTCCTTGGGAATGACCTGCTCGGGGTTGTCCTTGTGCTCGTAGACCACGTTGTCGTTGCGGTCGCAGATCTTGGTGATGGCGATGGCGTCGCGGTGCAGGCCGCCGCTGGCGATGGTGGCATAGGCCTCGGCCATCTGGTTGACGGGGATGCCCGTGGAGCCCAGCGTCAGCGAGGCGTAGCCCGGCAGGTCCACGTCGATGCCCAGCGTCTTGCCCATCTCGGCAACCTTGTCGTAGCCAATGGCGGTCGCCACCTGGGCATAGCCGGTGTTGGACGAGAGCTCCGTGGCGCGCTTGAGGCTGATGGTGCCGTACTGGCTGTTGCCGTAGTTCTGGACCTTCCACGTGGGCGTCACCTGCAGGGGCGACGAGCAGTCCAGGTAGATGTTGGGGTTCATGCCCTCGTTGAGCGCGGCTGCGAGCGTGACGGCCTTGAAGGAGGAGCCAGGCTGGCGCTGCGCCTGCGTCGCGAGGTTGAACTGCAGGTTGTTGTAGTCGCGTCCGCCCACCATGGCCTTGATGTAGCCGGTGTTCACGTCCACGGCCACGAGCGCGGACTGCAGCTCGTCGTCGCTCATGCCCTCATAGAAGGTATTGACGGCGTCCTCGGCGGCACGCTGGCAGGCAGGCTCGATGGTGGTGTAGACCTTCAGGCCGCCCTGCAGGATCGTGTCGTTGTCAAAGTCGTCGAGCAGCATGTCCTTGACGTAGTCGGTAAAGAACGGGAAGGTGCCCGCGGAGTCCATGACCGCGCTGCCCAGGTTGAGGTGGAGCTCCTCGGCCTGCGCGGCGTCGTGCTCCTCCTTGGTGATGTCGCCGGCGGTGAGCATACGGTCCAGGACCACGTTGCGGCGCTGGATGGCCAGGTTGGGGTTGACGGTGGGGTCGTAGGAGGTGGGGGAGTTGGGCAGGCCCACGAGCAGGGCCGCCTCGGCCAGGGTGAGGTCCTTGGCGCTCTTGTTCAGGTAGGTGATGGAGGCAGCCTCGATACCGTAGGCGCTGTGGCCGTAGTAGATGGTGTTGAGGTACATCATGAGGATCTGCTCTTTGGTGTAGACCTTCTCCATCTCCACGGCGATGTAGGCCTCGCGGACCTTACGCTTGATGGAGATCTCAAACTGCTCGTCGGACAGTACCGTGTTGCGCACGAGCTGCTGCGTGATGGTAGAGGCGCCCTCGGAGCCGCCGCCCATCTGCACGAACATGGCGCGCACGATGCCCTGCGGGTCCACGCCGTTGTGCTGGTAAAAGCGCACGTCCTCGGTGTCCACCGTACCCGAGAGGACATAGGGCGAGACGGCGTCGATCGTCACCGACTTGCGGTTTTGCAGGTAGTACTCGGCAATGCGGTTGCCCTCCGAGTCAAACACCTGCGTGGGCTCTGCCACCAGGTAGGCATCTGCTGACGTGTAGTCGGGCAGGTTCTCGAGCCAGGAGCTGATGAGGCTGCCCAGCGAGAACGACAGTGCCACGGTAAGCAGTGCCACAAAGCCAAGGATGCCGGCGGCACCAAAGCCAATGATGTGCGTGCGCGAGTGCTTGCGCGCGCGTCGGGTACGAACGCCCATGTGTCCTCCTTAAGTCAACGTCTCATTATCGGACAAATGGCGGTCAAGATAAAACCTCACCCCTATAAACGCACATGAGTTTTAGACTAAAGGTCGACAGAAAGGACGTTTCGTGCAGCCGAGTCCCGCAGCAGACCTTCCTAATCCCCTAGACGACCCCTCTGACCAGGGTCCCGTTGACACTGGTACCGTCCAGGTCGACAAGAGCCCCGCGCCCCAGGAGTCTCCCGCGGATGACAGCGGGGCGGGAGCGGAGGTTATTGACCCTCGTCAGCGCAACTTGCGCGTCCTGCTGCCCGCCGCCGTCGGTGGCGTGGCGGTGCTCGCGGCCGTGCTCATACCGCTGCTCATGATCAGCCCCTACAACCACTCGTATGCCGACGACTGGCACTACGGCGTGTGGGCGCACCTGGCGCTCGAGTCGTCCGGCGGCAACATCCTCGCCGCCATAGGCGCCGCGCTCAAGGAGGTCTATGACACCTTCCTGGGTTGGCAGGGCACCTATTCCGCCATCTTCCTCATGAGCCTCGAGCCGTCGGTCTTTGGCGAGGACCTCTACTGGGTCAGCGCCCCGATCATCCTTGGCTCGCTGATAGCGGGTACCTTCTACTTTTGCCATGTCCTGCTCGTGCGTTGGATGCGCGCGGACTGGGGCACCTGGGTGTGCGTGTCGTGCGTGGTGCTCTCTGTGCAGATACTCCTGCAGCCCAGTCCCGTCGAGGGCATCTTCTGGTTCAACTCCGCCATCTACTACACCTTCTTCCACGCGCTGATGCTCGTGCTGTGGGGCAAGGTCATCATGCTGTGCGCCATGCCCCAGGAGCCGCCGCATGCCAGCGCGCGGAGCGTGACGGCGGCGCTTCTGGCCCTCTTTGTGGCGGGCGGTAACTTTGTCACGGTGCTCGTGAGCTTTGAGGTGCTCACGGTGCTCATCTGCCTGCTGGCGCTCGTGCGTCGCGAGCGTGCCCTGCGCATTTTTCCCACCTGGATCATGCTCACGGCGGGTATGGTCGTGAGCATGATGGCGCCGGGCAACGCCGAGCGTCAGGTGACCCAGTTTCCCAACGACGGCCTGGGGGCCATCGACACCATCGTCCAGAGCTCGCTGGCCGGCTTCAAGTACCTGGGGGAGTGGACGAGCGCCCTGCTCGTGGTGGCCACGCTCGTGCTCGTGGTGCTCCTGGCCCGTGTGGCCGCCGCCCGTGCGACACCGGCTCGCCTGCGCTTCTCCTGGCCCGGCGTGGTGAGCGTGGGCTCCATCGCGGTCTTCGCGTCGAGCTTCACCGCGACGTTCTTCTCGATGGGAACGGCGGGGCCCGGTCGCGTGCAAAACTGCAGGTTTGACCTGTTGGTCATCCTGATTCTGTTCAACGTGGTGTGGTGGTGCGGTTGGGCGGCGCGGCGCCGCGTGGAGTCCGAGGGGCACCGCGTGGGCTTCGTGCTCGCCGACGCCCAGACCCTACGTCTGGTGGCGCTTCTGGGCATCGTGGCTGTGTGCCTGGTGACGCCTGCCGTCACGGACAAGGACATCCGCGAGTCCATGTCGTCGCTCTCCGCTGTGAACTCGCTGGCCACCGGCCAGGCCGCGTCATATGACAGGCAGGTGCGCGAGCGGCTGGACACCATCCAGAGGTCCGAGTCGCCGTCGCTGGTGGTCAACTACTACACCGACGCGCCCAAGGTGCTCTTCATGGGCGACATCCGCGACAACATGGACAACTACATCAACTATCGCCTGTGCCAGTGGTACGGCAAGGAGTCCATCGTGGCGGGACGCCCGGACGGGTCGCAGGCCTCGTCGTAGCGCGGCGCCCTGCGCCCGACGCGACGCCTAGTGGTCGATGCGCTTCTTGGAACGGCACTCGTAGGTGGCGCCGGTGAGTGGCGAAATGAGGATGTTGTCGCTCATCATGTCAAGCATGCGTGTCACGTCGCGCTTGCGGTGGATCTCCAAGCGGTCGACCTCGTCAAACTCGAACTTGTCGCTGTACTCGGGCATCTGCTCGATCTTGCGGTGCAGCTCGGGCGCGGCCATGGACAGCACTGGCGACTCCTCACGCGCCACCTTGAGCATCTTGTTCGCGCAGGTCTGGTACTTGAAGATGGAGTCGATGATGACGTTCTCCTCGTCGCTCACGATGTCGGTGAGGGTCTGCGCGGCGTTGATGGCCAGCTCCTGCGTGAGGTAGTTGAAGCCAAACTGGCTGCGCAGCACGTCCAGGGCGCGCGTGTAGAGGGTGTTGCCATAGATGATGAAGTCAAAGCGGCCCTCGATCTTGATGGACTCGCCAAAGTAGAGCTCCGTGGCACCGGAGCTCATGATGACCATGCCCGAGCGGCGGGTGGCCGGCGCGCGGTGCAGACGCTGGTAGCCCCACAGGCAGCCGGTACCCTCCTTGTTGGTCGTGTAGCGGAAGGCCAGGCCGATGGCAAAGGGCACCTCGCCCTCGATCAGGTCGGCGATGCGGTCGCGGTCGCGCGGCTCGGCTGCGAGCGTGTCACAGAAGTGGTCAAGCAGGCGGGCACGAGGGTGCTCGGTGCCGTCGTCCTCGGGGGCGCTGGCGCACAGCTCGCCGATATCGCCGATGCCGATGACCCCGCGCTCGTCAAAGAGGCGCTCGATGGGGCCGTAGTCCACGCGCTTGGGCTGCGCGGTACTGGCCACCTGCGTCTGGATGCCGTACTCGGCCAGCGCGGCGGCAAAGGTCTCGTTGTCAAAGGCGCGGCCCTGGCTGGTCGCGTGGTCAAGGCGGACGCGGCGCAGGCGGAAGGGGTGGTCGCCCGACTCGTCGGAGGTCACGGCGTAGACCTCCACGCGCGGCGCCACGTCCTGACCCAGCTTGCCCACGATGTTGTTGAGGTCGTCGACGGCCTTGAGGTAGGGGTTCTGGGCGTTGTCCATGCGTGCTCCTTGGTTGGTTTGTCCGTGTCGGCACATGATAGCGCATCGGCCCGTCCCGCCTTGCGCCGCGGGCGATAAGAGACCGCTTCTGTTGCCACTACGTTGTGGGTCGGGGGACGCCGTGGGCCGTGTGGTAAGGTAGCACTTGTTGCATAACCGCCCTATCAGCAGGGGAGACCACATGTCGCTAACGGACTGCACCAAGCCAACGGACGTCGCGCTCAACACCGACCTCTATGAGCTCACTATGGCACAGGGGTTCTGGGAGTCGGGATTGGTGGACGCGCAGGGATGCTTTAACGTCTTCTTCCGTGACAACCCCTTTGGAGGTGGCTACGCCATCTCCTGCGGCACCGGTCAGGTGGCCGAGCTCGTGGAGAACTTCACCTTTGATGACGAAGCCATAGACTACCTCGCCTCGCTCAACGCGCCTGGCGGCGGGTCGCTGTTCAAGCCCGAGTTCCTTGAGTACCTGCGAGACTTTAGGATGCGCGTGGACATCGACGGCGTGCCTGAGGGCGAGATCGTCTTCCCGCGCGAGCCGCTCCTGCGCGTGACGGGCCCCATCATCGACTGCCAGCTCATTGAGACGGCCCTGCTCAACCTCGTGAACTTCCAGACGCTGGTGGCCACCAAGACCGCACGCGTGGTTCAGGCGGCACAGGGTCACCCCGTGAGCGACTTTGGCCTGCGTCGCGCCCAGGGCCCCGACGGCGGCCTGGCCGTGGCCCGTGCC
>CAJOGH010000108.1:0-1415 GCA_905233865.1 uncultured Atopobiaceae bacterium | reverse complement strand
GGACGCATCTACGGTATCCCCGTCTTTGGCACGCACGCCCACTCGTGGGTCATGGCCTTTCCCTCCGAGATCGAGGCCTTCCGTGCCTTTGCAAAGTCCAGCCCCAAGAACTGCGTACTGCTCCTGGACACCTATGACGTTAAGAAGGGCACCGAGAATGCCATCGTCGTGGCCAAGGAGATGGAGGCCGCGGGCGAGCGCCTTGCCGCCGTGCGCATCGACTCCGGCGACCTGGCCGCGCTCTCCAGCTACGTGCGCCGCCGCTTTGACGAGGAGGGCCTGGACTACGTGAAGGTTTCGGCCTCCAACGACCTGGACGAGTACACCATCCAGTCGCTCTTTGCCCAGGGGGCCGCGCTGGACTCCTTTGGCGTGGGCACCAAGCTTGCCACCTGCGACCCGCAGCCCTCACTGGGCGGCGTGTACAAGCTGTCCGCCACGCGCGCCAGCTCGGACGAGCCCTGGACGCCCGTCATGAAGCTCTCCGAGCAGTTCTTCAAGCGCACCGTGCCTGGCGTGCAGAACATCCGTCGCTACGTGAACGAGTCGGGCTGCCCCGTGGGTGACCTCGTGTACGACAGCGCCTACGACCGCGGCGAGCCGCGCGGCGCCGACGTCCTGGACGCCCAGACGACCTATGACTTCACGGGCTACGAGGCACGCGAGCTGCTCGTGCCGCTGGTGCGAGACGGTGCGGCCGCAGGCGATCCCACGAGCATCGAGGAGTCCAAGCAGCGCTGCCACGACGCCCTCATGCACCTGGACGCCGCCCACCGCCGCTTCCTCAACCCGCAGACCTACCCCGTGGGCGTCGAGGGCGGCCTTCACGAGCTTAGGCTTCGCCTAGCCAGCTCCGAGCGCGCGGCCTCAGGCAGGCGATAAGAGCCACGCCTCCCTGCGCCATCGTGGGCGCTTTGCTAGAATGACGAGTTAATGCGCAGCAGTTTTGTCACCAAAGGAGTACCCATGCCCGAAACCATCGCTGACCTTGTAAAGCAGGCCATTGCCGCGGCTCAGTCCGCCGGTGACCTTCCCGAGTTTGAGGTGGAAGACGCCTGCATCGAGCGTCCCGCCGACACCGCCAACGGCGAGTGGACCTCTACGGTCGCGCTGCGATCGGCACGCCTTGCCCGCATGGCGCCCAAGGCCATCGCCGAGGCCATCGCCTCCCACATACCTGCCAACGACAACGTTGCCAAGGTCGAGGTCGCTGGCCCGGGCTTCATCAACTTCTACCTCAAGGCCGCTGCCAACAACGAGGTCTTCCAGACCATTCGCGAGCAGGGCGAGGACTACGGCCGCTGCAACGTGGGCAACGGCCTGCACGTCAACTACGAGTTCATCTCCGCCAACCCCACCGGCCCGCTCCATGTGGGTCATGGCCGCTGGGTTGCCATGGGCGACTCGATGTGCAA
>CAJOGH010000107.1 GCA_905233865.1 uncultured Atopobiaceae bacterium | reverse complement strand
CCTGAGCTCCTGCCTGCGGAGGAGGACGGAACGATCGCGCAGCGCACCGAGGACCTCGTGGGCCCCTACGAGCTGCACGACTTCTTCCTCTACCAGGTCATGCGCCTGGGCTACGACCACGACAAGGTGGAGCGCCTGGCGCGCGTGGCCTTTGAGGGCACCTATGACGACGAGACCATCGCAAGCTGGCTCACCGTGTTCTACCGCCGCTTCTTTGCGCAGCAGTTCAAGCGCAGCTGCCTGCCCGACGGTCCCAAGGTGGGCTCGGTGGCCGTAAGCCCGCGTGGCGACCTGCGCATGCCGTCGGACGCCTCACCAGCGCTCTGGCTCTAGGCCGGAATCGGGGAAGCCCACATGGCAAACTGTGTCATTACCTCCGAGCACGTGTTTTCCAGCGAGCCACATGTCGACAAGAGCCAACCTCTGGCCATCCTCGTGCAGGACGGCCTCATCCGGCGCGTGTGCCTGCGCGATGAGGCGCGTGACCTGGCACGCGAGGCCAACGCCGAGCTTGTGGACTTTGGCAATGCCTTCGTGTGTCCCGGCTTTCACGACGCGCACCAGCACGTCTTTCACGCCGCTCTCTTTCCCTCCGAGCTGGCGGCGGAGTTCGTGGGCACAAGCGAGGCCGACTGCGTGGCGCGCATGGCGGAGTTTGCGGCCGCACACCCCGGTGACGGCTGGCTTCTTTCCCATGGCTGGCGCGAGACCCTGTGGGACACGCCCGTGATACCCACGCGCACCTCACTCGACGTCGCCTTCCCCGACCGACCCGTGGCCATGTACTCGGGCGATGCCCACACGCTGTGGGTCAACAGTGCGGGGCTCGAGCGCCTGGGAATAGACCGCACCACGCAGCCGCCTGCGGGAGGGAGCTTCGACCGCTTTGAGAACGGCGAGCTCACCGGCGTCATCCGCGAGGCCGCGGGCATGTTCTACGTGGCACGCGTGCTCGCAGACTTTGACGACGAGGAGCTCGCGCGCATCTACCGGAGCTACTTTGCGCGCCTGAGCGCCATGGGTATCACGAGTGTGTGTGACATGGCGCTCAACGTGATACCTGGGGCGGACGGCATCAACGAGCACATCTACCAGAGGCTGCTTGATGCGGATCAGCTTGACGTCCGCGTGAGCATGTTCCCCTGCCTGAGCGCAGGCGGTCGCGAGGTGATCCAGGCTCGCGAACGACTAGATGGTCGCATGCTGCGCATGCCAGCCTTCAAGCAGTTCTTTGACGGCGTGTCCAGCCAGCACACCGCATGGTGCACCGAGCCGTACGAGAACGCACGCTTCGTGGGCGACCGCGGGCGGGCCACCATCGACCACGCGACCATGCGCGACCTTGTCATGGGGGCCTATGCCACAGGCCAGGGCACGCGCATCCACACGATCGGCGACGCGGCCGTCGCAGCGGCGCTCGACATCTTTGAGGAGGCACAGGCGACGTACGGCCCACGTGAGGGCGCGTACTTTAGCCTCGAGCACATCGAGGACATCCAGCCCGAGGACATCGGTCGCCTGGCCCGGCTCGGCGTCATCGCCAGCGTGCAGCCCCCTCACGTGACCATCGACCTGACCCAGCCGGCGCGCGACCTGGGAGCCTGGCGCGCAAAGCGCATGTGGCCCTTTAGGGAGCTGCTGGACGCGGGTGCCACGCTGGCCCTCGGCACCGACACGCCAACGGTTGCCCCCAACAGTCTGGACGTGCTGTGGTGCGCCATCTGGCGGAGCCAGCCCCTCACGCGCAAGCCCGTCGGAGGCTGGTACGCGGAGCACGCCATCACGCGTGCCGAGGCGATTCGCGCCTACACGAGCGGGTCGGCCTCAGCGGCGGGGCGCAGCGACGTGGGACGCCTGGCACCAGGGCAGCTTGCCGACATCGCGGTGTGGGACCATGACCTTCTGACCGTCGACGCAGACGAGTTCCTATCCAGCCGATGCCTCGCCACCTTCGTGGGCGGACGCCGCGTCCACTAGGGACGCGCTGGGCATGCTCTTATCGCCCCCATACCTGTCACCTTTATCATTTTGAGAATCTGGGACAGGTACCATTATCAAAATGAGAACGGTACCTGTCCCCATTATCAGAGGGGGAGGTTGGGGTTGGCGTCGAGGGTGAAGTCGGCGAAGGCCTGCTGACGAAGCTTGGTGCAGGCCACCAGGCCAATCATGGCGGCGTTGTCACCGCACACGTCCAGCGGCGGCACCGTTACGCGCACGCCGCGCCGCTCCATCTTGCGCTGGTACTCCGCACGCAATGCTGGGTTGGCAGCGACGCCACCGCCCGCGCAGAAGTCACTCACGCCGCACTCGTCAACCGCCGTGGCGGCCTTGGCAACGAGCACGTCCACAACGGCCGCCTGGAACGAGGCGCACAGGTCGGGCACGTTGACCGGGCGACCGGCGTTGTTCTCGGCCTGGATGTAGGTGACCACGGCGGTCTTGAGGCCCGAGAGCGAGAAGCGATAGTCGTGGCTGTGAAGCATGGCGCGCGGGAACGCGATGGCGCGCGGGTTGCCCTGGGCGGCAAGTTTGGAGATGACGGGACCGCCGGGATAGCCCAGCCCCAGCGCCTTGGCGACCTTGTCAAAGGCCTCCCCCACCGCGTCGTCGATGGTGGTGCCCAGAATCTCGTAGTCACCCCAGTCGCGAACGTGCACGAGCATCGTGTTGCCGCCGCTCACCAGGCTCGCCACAAACGGCGGCTCGAGGTCGGGCGTCTCAAAGAGGTTGGCGTAGAGGTGCCCCTCCAGGTGGTTGATGGGAAGGAGCGGGAGGTCGGCGGCGACGCAGAGACCCTTGGCAAAGGCGACGCCCACCACGAGCGCGCCCACCAGGCCCGGTCCCGCTGTGACCGCAACCGCAGCAAGGTCGGACGGCGCGAGCGTGTCCAGGCCCAGCGCCTGTCCCGCGCGCTGCATGGCCTCCTCGTACACGCCCACGATAGCCTCGGTGTGCTTGCGGCTGGCAATCTCGGGCACCACGCCGCCAAAGCGGGCATGGAAGTCAATCTGGGTCGCAACCACGCTGGACAGCACGGTCCCATCCTCAGCGAGCACTGCCGCTGCCGTCTCGTCGCACGACGACTCAAAGGCGAGGACGAGCCTCCCCTGGGCGACAAGAGCCTCGCGCTGGCGCTCATCGCGCTCGGCGGGAACGATGGGCCAGGGGCGGATGCTCGCGCGGGGCTCGGGCAGACGACCGCTCAGGATGTCATCGGTGGCAAGGGGCAGGGAGGCGCGCATCACGATCGCGTCGTGACCGCGGCCGTAGTAGTCGCGGCGGCGTCCCACCTCATCAAAGCCCAGGCGCCCGTAGAGGGAGAGGCCGGGCTCGTTGTCAGCGTCGACCTCAAGCGTGAGGAAGGACAGGCCCAGCATCTGGGCATCGTAGGCAACGCGTGCGAGAAGGCGGCTGGCGATGTGCTCGCGGCGACGGCTCGCGTCCACCGCCACGTCTGCCACGTCCATGCCCTCGCCCGCGACGACGCCGCCGGCAAAGCCGACGATGGTGCCACGGTCGTGCGCGACCCACCAGCTGCGACCGTCACGCGTAACGTCGTCATAGAACGCGTCTCGTGACCACGGCGTGTGGGCGCTGCCCTCAAACGCGGACGCCTCCAGGGCGGCCACCTGTTCGAGGTCATTGACGGACATGGGACGCAGCTGCAGGTTCGTGCCAGCCAAGCCCTCATAGACGCCCGTGACCGTCGCGCTTGCCGGCGTGGCAAGGCCAAGGCGGCGCCGCTCGTTCTCCTCGGCATCGGACAGGCGCGTGTAGATGGGCAGGACCAGGGCAGGGTCACCCGTCTGCCCCTGGGCGCCGGATGCGGCAAAGGCACGCGCGAGCCCCTCGCCCGAGGGCCACCACAGGCCCTCGTCCTCACAGACGGAGAGACCCGCGTCCTCAAAGAGCGCGCGGTACTTGCGCAGGCCGTCGCCCAGCACGACAAGCTCGGAGACATCGTCACGACGGGAAAGCTCGTCGACGCAGTCCTGCGCGCGCACGACCGTCTCACGCGCGAAGGTGCGCCGCGCGCCCTCGTCGTCCAAGACGTAGACGCCAGGATAGACCTCGCCGCGCATGGCGTCGGCCACAACGGCCACCTTGCCGCGCAC
>CAJOGH010000106.1 GCA_905233865.1 uncultured Atopobiaceae bacterium | reverse complement strand
AGGCAGCTATGGCGGTTCTTGCGGGTCTTCTGGCCACGAGTCTGTGTGCCTGTGGCGCGAACAAGGCCTCCGAGGACAAAAGCGCGGCTACGACTACGGCGGCCACTACGTCAGCGGCAACGACGGCAGCCTCGCCGACGACGCCGTCGACCCCGGCCACTCCTGCAACTCCCGCTACGCCTTCCACGCCAGCGGCTCCTGCGACGCCCGCCCCTGCGCCAGCGCCTGCGCCCGAACCCGAGCCTGAGCCGACGCCCCAAAGTGACAACAGCATACGCGATGACTTCAAGGCGGCAATGGACAGTTATGAGGAGTGGGTCGATGAGTACGTCTCCTTCATGGAGGACTACAAGAACAACCCATCTGACATGGGCGTTCTTTCGCGCTCCGCAAAGTTCCTCGGTAAGTCCGAGGAGATGACAAACAAGTTTGACGACTGGAAGTCGAGCTGCAACGAAGCGGAGCTTGCCTATTACCTCGAAGTCCAGGCGCGTACGCAACAGAAGCTCTTGAGTGTTGCTCAGTAATAGCTTCGTTATGAAGCTGGTTAGGCGTTTTGATTGGAGATGGGTATGAAAAGGATTGCAGTGTTGTTGTTTGGATCTTTAGCGCTCGTACTTGCTTTGTCTTCGTGTGGCCAGCAGTCTGGTGATGGATCTTCGGCCACTGCAGACACAGCGCGAGCGCCAATGTCGATTCTCTCCTCGCCCGACAAGTACACTTTCTACATCAAAGACTACGTGAACATGAACCTTGGTAATGTGGGTACGTACAAAGATTACGATTGGACCTATGGACCTGGGTACTATGACAAGTATGGCAACGCGCTTGTTAAATTGAATATTGTTGCCGATGATGGCTCGTTCGTTGACTATACCAACATTGATAGCCGTAAGGATTATCGTGTCGTCTCTCAGTCTCCCGAGCCAAACACTGAGTTAAAGCTTACGTTTAAGAAATATAGCGACGGAAGAGAACAGGAAACTGTCGAAAGTCAGACTGTTGATACGATCACTCTCAATGTCACGAAGACTCCCGAGGCTAAGAACAAGAAGTAGCTTGTAACTCTCCATGTCCTCCTTCACCGGCGCGTCCGCTTGGGCGCGCCGGTTTTCTGTTCGTGGACTTTTGGCTCGGGTTGCCGAGAAAACGCGCAACAAATTTGGGCTCGTCCGCGTTTGCCCAGGATTGTCGACGCGCCCCGCCGCCCGCCGCCCATTGTTGCGCATTTTCTCGTGGTACCCATCCGAGCCCCGCCCCGCTCGCAGCCGACCGCCCGCCAAATCATAGCTGTCAGCTATGAGGTGCCCCATCTGCGCTCGCTAGCATATCAATCACTGAATATTCGCAGGCATAAGGCCTGCGCTGGTGAGTGAGAGGATGGAGACATGGACACACCGACCACTGACAGCAAGAAAGAGGTACAGGCTCCCGCACCTGCGCCCGCTCCCGCACCTGGCAAGAAACCGTCGTCTGGCCTGGCCATCGCGGGCATGGTCCTTGGCATCATCGCCATCCTGCTCTCGTTTTTGCCCATCATCAACAACCTGTCGTTCTTCCTTGCCATCGTTGGTCTGATCCTGTCCATCGTCGGTCTCGTCAAGGCCAACAAGGGCACGGGAGCTGGCAAGGGAATGGCAATCGCCGGCATCGTCCTCTGCGTTATCTCCTTCGCGGCTGTGCTGGGTTCGCAGTCCGTGTACAAGAATGCTCTGGATAAGGCCACCGACCAGGTGACGAACGGGTCGGCCGTCACGAGCACGTCGACGGGCCGGTCTACGTCGGGCCAGGGATCTTCGTCGTCCAAGGGCGATGCTAAGAGCGAGGCGCAAGATCACCAGGGGCTCGCCGTCGGCACCACCGTCAACCTGGAGAACGGCCTTTCGGTGACCGTCGACGAGGTTGAGACCGGCCTTACCAAGTACGACGGCTCAGAGGCCGTTCGTGTGCACGTGACCTATGCGAACAGCGGCTCCAAGAATGAGTCCTTCAACACCTTTGACTGGAAGGGTGAGGACGCGGGTGGCGCACAACGCAGCTCGACTCTTGTCAAGGATTCGACCGACGAGCTCAACAGCGGTCAGGTCTCTGCCGGTGGCACCGCAGCGGGCAATATCTACTTTGACGCGCCTATCGCCAAGGTCCACTACTACAACAGTGTGATCAGCAAGTCGTCCACTGCCTCCTGGGCCGTGTAGGGCCTGCGACGACGTGTCGCCGCTCAGGCGACGATTTATGGGGGACCGCTGGTCTACAATGGCCACGCGGTCCCCTTGCTTTGACCGAGTGCGCGGAAGGCCGCGCAGCGCGACCCATAGGAGTACGCCATGAACTCAAAGCCAGATGACGAGCCCTTGACCCAGGAGCTTCTTGACGAGCTCATGACATCGTCGAGTGTCGGTGACTTCCTGGGCGAGCACACCTTTGTGAGTCGCACCCTGAGCGACTACCTCCAGCAGCAGCTGCGCGAGCGCGACCTCGTGCAGCCGCAGGTGGTCCGTGACGCCCAGCTCAACCCCGCCTTTGGCTACCAGGTCTTCACGGGCAAGCGCGGCGCCAGCTTCGAGACGGTCGTGCGCATTGCCCTGGCTATGGGTCTCAGCTCTAAAGAGGCAAACCGCGCGCTCAGGGCCGCCGGACAGCGAGAGCTCTATCCCAAGCAGCGCCGCGACGCGATCCTCATCTTCTGCCTTGAGCACCAGACGGGCCTCATGGGCGCCAACGAGGCCCTCTACAGGTTTGGCGAGGAGCTTCTGTGCTAGGGGAGAGCAGCGGTCCGTCTGCGGCTGACCTGGATGCCCTCGCCCGCGAGCTCGAATCCGTCACGCCCGACCCCTGGACGGTCGTGCGCGCCATCTCCGACTCCACGGGCCAGACCACGCAGCTGGTTCGCCGTGCCGCGGGTGACGACACGTGCATCTATGTGCGCAAGGTCTTCGACGCGACCTCCAACCTGGGTTCGGCCTATGCCCAGCTCCAGGAGGCACAGGGAGAGGGCCACGGCCTGGCGCACCTGCCGCGCGTCACCGAGGTCACGCGTGAGGGCGATTCCGTCTCAGTCATAACCGAGCTCATCGAGGGACCTACCCTTGAGTCCTTTCTTGCCGAGCGCGGCCCCAGCCCGGGCACCGCCCTAGAGGTCGGCCTTCAGCTCTGTGATGCTATGTGCGAGCTCCACGAGGGTCTGGGACAGCCGGTTATCCATCGCGACATTAAACCCTCCAACATCGTCATGGCTGCCGACCGCCTGGTCCTTATCGACCTTGGCATCGCGCGCGTGTGGCACGAGGGCAGCGAGCGGGACACCCGCTGTCTGGGCACGCCAGGCTACGCGCCTCCCGAGCAGTTTGGTTACAGCCAGACGACTGTCCAGAGCGATATCTATGCCGCGGCTATAGTCATTGCCTATGCCTGTACCGGCGCCACGCCATCTCAGGCTTTGCGGGAGTCCGGTTTTGACCACCCTGACATTCCGGCGAACCTGCGCCCCGTTCTCGTTCGAGCCACCCAGCTTGACCCTTCCATGCGCTACGGGTCTGCTCGTGAGATGGCCCAGGCGCTCTCTGAGGCTCGTTCCTCTGGCGCGGCGGCAGGTCAGGTCGCTCCCACGCCGTCCCACGTGCGCGTTGCTCTCGGCATCGTCTGGAACGTCGCTCTCTTGCTCGCGCTGGCGCTTGTCGTCGCCGGCTCGCTCGTTGCGGCGGTGCAGGGCCTCTCGGACGTTCAGCGCACGTTGCCGTTAGTTGCCAGGATTGCCGAGTACGCCGGCATGGTCATGCTGCCGGCTGCCCTCCTGGCCTTTGCCTTGGCCGACAAGAGCATGCTCAGGCAGCGCATCGGCTGGCTGCGTGACATGTCGCCGGTGCGGGTCGCGCTCGTGTGCGTGGTCTTGGCGGTCGCACTCGTGCTGCTCACGGCCATCGCGCACCTCATGCTCGTGCCGCGCTAGGTCTGTCGCTCGTAAAAACGCGCAACAAATCTGGGCCCGCTCGCGTTTGCCCAGGATTGCTTTCGCGCCTCGCCGCCCGCTGCCAATAGTTGCGCGTTTTTTCGCGGCAGCTGATGCCTACAGCACCTCGTCGAGCGCCTCGGCGAGCCGCTTGACGTCGTTGTCGGTGCTCGCCCAACACGTGACCAGGCGGATCACGGTCGTGCTCTCGCGCTGCTCCCACG
>CAJOGH010000105.1 GCA_905233865.1 uncultured Atopobiaceae bacterium | reverse complement strand
GCTGATGGCCCGCACCTGGTCGACCTGTCCGTCAAAGACGCTCTGTGCGAGCTCGTCCTCATCGCACAGCGCACCGTAGAGGCGCACCCATTCGGCCCGACCGAGGGGGTTGGATGGCAAACAAACGCGTGGCGCTGGTGTCTGGCGGTCTCGGGGTCTTGTTTGTGGCCCTCGTGGTGATAAACCTCTGCACGGGCAGTCTCTCGGTCCCCCTCTCGGAGCTCGTAGACGCTCTCCTGGGGATGGGGGAGGGCGGCACGTCCGCGCAGGTCGTCTGGAGCATACGGCTACCGCGCCTCGTGGCGGCAGGGCTTTTGGGCGGCGCGCTTGCGCTCTCGGGCGTCCTCTTGCAGGCCTTCTTCAACAATCCCCTCGCAGGGCCGTTCGTCCTCGGGATATCGAGCGGCGCGAAGCTTGCGGTGGCGGTGGTGATGGTCGTGCTCGTGGGGGCGACGGGCGTCATGGCCTCGTGGATGTCGGTGCTGGCCGCATTCGTCGGGTCGCTCGCCATCATGCTTGCCATGCTCCTCGTCTCGCATCGCGTGCGTTCGTCGAGCACGCTGGTGGTGGCCGGCATCATGCTCGGCTACATCTGCAATGCCCTCACGGACTTCCTCGTGAACTTCGCGAGCGACGCGAGCATCGTGAGCCTGCGGAACTGGTCCATGGGCAGCTTCTCCGGTACGAACTGGGACGATGTGCGTACCATCGTCGTCGTGGTGATCGGGGCAAGCCTCTGCACGTTTGCGCTTTCCAAGTCGTTGGGGGCCTATCTGCTTGGCGAGGACTATGCGAGCAGCGTGGGCGTGAACGTGCGGGCGTTTCGCATCGCGGTCATCGCGCTCTCGAGCCTTCTGGCGGCGTGTGTCACGGCATTTGCCGGACCCATCAGCTTCGTGGGCATCGCGGTGCCGCATCTGACGAAGAGGCTGCTACGCACTTCGAAGCCGCTGCTGGTGGTGCCGGCAGCCTTTCTGGGAGGCGCGTGCTTCTGTCTCTTCTGCGACCTCGTGGCGCGGACGCTCTGTGCCCCGGCTGAGATGTCGGTCTCGTCGGTCACGGCCGTGCTGGGGGCGCCGGTGGTGATATGGATGCTGCTGGAGCGCAAGCAACGGTCACCGGTGAGCCATGCGCGCGCAGGCTCAACGCGCTCGGGCAATGGGTCGTTGGGCGCTTCGACTCGGCAGAGGCGTGCGGAAGGAGTGTCCGAGAGGCCGTCGGCGTCCGGCGCTCTGGCTCATCAGGTGCTCGTGGAGGACAGGACTGCGGGAGCGTCGGCATCGAGCGCCGTGACGGAGCCCAGCCAGGCCGTCTCCAAAGCGGTGCAGACGGGTGCGAGCGGCGAGGTCTTGTCGTCCATGCGCTGCCCTTGTTTGCAGGCCTCGGGTCTCGCGGTGGGCTACGGCACCGAGCAGGTGGTGGCCGGTGTGGACCTCAAGGTGTGCCCCGGGCAACTGGTGACGCTCATCGGGCCAAACGGCGTGGGCAAGTCGACGATCCTGCGTACCGTGGCTGGCTTGCAGGAATCGCTTGGAGGCGAGGTGGCCTTGTGTGGCACGGACCTGCGCGAGCTCTCCGCCCGCGACCGCGCACGAACCTGCGCCGTACTGCTCACCGAGCGCCCGCGCACCGAGTTTCTCACCTGCGAAGACGTGGTGGAGGCGGGGCGCTATCCCCATACGGGACGCATGGGTCTTCTGGGCGACGAGGATCGCGCGCAGGTGCGCAGGGCGATGGAACTCATGGAGGTCTGGGACCTGCGTGACCGTGACTACATGCAGCTCTCGGACGGGCAGCGTCAGCGCGTTCTGCTCGCGCGTGCGCTCTGCCAGGAACCGCGTCTGCTCGTCCTCGACGAGCCTACGAGCTTCTTGGACGTGCGATACCAGATCGAGCTGTTTTCCGTGCTGCGGGGGCTTGTACGGGAGCGGCCGCTGGGCATCCTCATGTCGCTCCATGACGTGGTCTTGGCGCGTCAGGTGTCGGACTGGGTCGTGTGCGTGAAAGACGGCGATGTGCCGTATCAGGGACGGCCGGACGACATCTTTGTGCCCGAGGTCATAGACGAGCTCTATGACCTTAAGCCTGGCATGTACGATTCCGTGTCGGGGGTCGTGAAGCTTCACGTGATCAGCGACAAACAAGGGCGAGGCACGGCATGAGGCGGCTTGAGCAGTACGTATCCGCAGGGGGGAAGCGCTTGCGGTGCGGATATACCACGGGAACCTGCGCTGCTGCTGCGACGAGAGCTGCGACGGACCTGCTTTTGGGGGGAGCGTGCGAGCCGGCGGTTGTGGTAAGCGTGCCGGCGGGAATCGACGTCGTCGTGGAGGTCGAGCACAGGCGCTCAGAGATGGGCTGGGCGTGCTGCGCCGTGCGAAAGGATGCCGGAGACGACCCTGACGTGACGGACGGCGTGCTGGTGTACGCGCGGGTTTCGCGTTCGGACGATTCGGGCGTGACGATCGACGGGGGAGAGGGCGTCGGGCGTGTGACGAAGGCGGGACTCGACCAGCCGGTGGGTGCCGCTGCCATCAACTCGGTGCCGCGCGCGATGATAGCCGACGCGGCGCGTGCCTCGGCCCGAGAGCATGGCTACGGGGGTGGACTCGACGTCGTGATCTCCATCCCGGCGGGTGTGGAGCTCGCGCGTCGAACGTTCAACCCGAGGCTCGGCATCGTGGGCGGCATCTCCGTGCTTGGCACCACGGGCATCGTGAGGCCCATGAGCGAAGACGCTCTGGTGCAGGCGATCGCGGCGGAGCTCGGCGTGCTTCGCGCGGCGGGAGCGCGCCACGTGCTGGTGGTGCCTGGCAACTACGGGCTGGTCTATGCGCGGGACGCGCTCGGGCTTGACGTGCGCGATGCCGTGACGTGTGCGAACTACCTTGGTGCGACCGTTGACGAGGCCGTGCGGCTCGGTTTCACGTCGATGCGGCTCGTGGGACATCTCGGCAAGATGATAAAGGTCGCCGGTGGCGTGATGAACACGCACTCGCGCGTGGCCGACTGCCGGGCGGAGGTCTTTGCGGCGCACGCGGCGCTCGTGGGCGCCTCGCGCGAGGTGGTGCAGGCGATCATGGAAGCGCCCACGACCGATGCGATGGCGGAGGTGCTGCGCGGCGCGGACCTTCTCGATGAGACGATGGCCTCCGTGATGCATCGTCTCGGCGACGTCCTTGTTGCCCGAGCTGGTGACGGCATGCACGTCGACGTCACGGTTTTCTCCGGTAACGAGAGCTGGCATGTGCAAAAGGGACCCGCTCCTGTCGACATCAACCCCTTGTGACATCCGGGTACCGCACTTTTGCAGGAACCAGACAAGTGACCCGTCCCCTTGCCTGCCCTTGTCTGGTGACATGCGCAGCCGATTATCCGGCAAGATCGCATGCTGCCTTCAGACCGTATGCTCCCTCGGCAGACCAGGCGGCGTCCACAATGGCGTCTTGCAGGGTCAAGACGGCAAGCGCGCCGACCGTGTCGACCGGAGCAGCCTCTTCCCCCGTGGCCATTACAAAAATCGTATCACCGTCGTTGGTGGTATGCGTGGGAACAATGGCATGCGCGTAGGCGTCGGCCGCCATCTGCGCCACCTTGGTCGCCTCTGCCTTGGTGAGCCGCGCGTTGGTGACGATGCAGGAAATCGTCGTGTTTGTGCGGGGCTCGGGTCTCTTTGCCACATCCAAGGGCATGTTTGCAAAGGCCAGCAACGCCTCTTCGCTGCTTCCTAAGGAAGTGCCGTCTTCGTTCAGAATTCCGGCAATCGGGCGACCTGTCTTGTAGTCGACCACGTCGCCACAGGCGTTTACGGCAGATACGGCACCGCACACGAGCGAACCAGCCTGCCGTACGCTCTCCCCAAGTCCCGACTTCATGGCTCTCTCCGGTCCGCCAAGCTTGCCGACCGAGCAGCCCGTCCCCGCTCCGACGTTTCCTCGCGCGAGGGGAGTGCGGTCTTGGGCGGGTACTTCGAGTTCGCGCAAGGCCTTGCGTGCCGCCTTCGCGCCATCGGTTGCGGTGGGACGGCACTGCGCGTTTCCTACCGCAAGGTCAAACAAACAGGCGCCGCTTACGATAGGCACAACCCCCACGCCGACGTCGAGCCCGATGCCAAAGCGCTCCAGCTCTTCCGCCACCCCACAACTCGCGGCAAGCCCAAAGGCACTTCCACCGCTGAGCACCACGGCGTGCAGCTGCTGT
>CAJOGH010000104.1:4250-9633 GCA_905233865.1 uncultured Atopobiaceae bacterium | reverse complement strand
ATCCAGTTCCTCAATATCATTATTGCTTGCCACGCCGCCGGCAATGGCAAATTTCTTTGCGCCGTACTTTTCCACAGCATCCATGGAGTTGCCGACAAGCACATCCACAACCGCCTGCTGGAAGGAGGCCGCCACGTCGGGCACATTGACCGTGATGCCCTTCATCTGTAACACCGCGTTCCTGGCCATGGTTGCCTCGTAGTCATCCACTTGCCCGTGATGCTCGCGCGACTCGTACTCCAGGGCGAACTTGTGCTCTGGCCAATAGAGGTCGCATTCGAGATGGCCCTTTCCCAGCAGCTGTTGCTGACTCCTGCTGATGGCAATAGGTGGATTGAGGACTGGCCTTGGCAGGTTGAGGCCACCCATCCTCCTTGGTGCGCAGAGGGCCAGAAAGAGACGTGACTCCATGGGTGAAGCCGAGTTCGACGCGATGCATGCGAGTGCCTGCCCCGCCTTGCTGCGCGGTCCGTATCCGCCTAGCTCATCAAGCGTTCGTCTGATGCGCTCGGGCGTGGTGAGGGGATCGCGGTCCGCAAGCGGTTGCTCGCCGGCGTAGGGCATGCCGTAGCTACCGCACAGCTCCATGCCTATCATGCAGAGGTCGACGATCGAGATACTCTTGGACAGCTGTGCAAACATCAGCTCTGGTGACACGGAGTAGAGGTTGGGCTCGCGGATCTTCCAGAAGGCGGCTGGCGGCAGGCTCTCGGGTAGGTAGTGCTCCTTGTAGTGGGGGCTCTGAGCTCTTGCGTCCCTCCCAGTTACGAGTATCTGGGGCTCCCTGTCGCGCTGGCGCCTGACCGGTCTTCCGAACGTCGTGTTATCTCTAATGTGTAGCACTTCTTTCACAAGCTCGGGTGCTGGGTGCGCAGCTCGTGCGACCTCCTCTTGTGCACAAGCGGGAACGACGCGCAGGCTGTGGTCTGCATGTGGTTCCCTGTACGAGAGCACGCGGTACCACAGCAGTGCGTACTCGTGGCTGACGATGACGACTGGTTCTGAGTCAAGGACGATCATTGGCTCACCTCCCTGGCTGTGTTGTATCAGACAGGAGAGGGCGATTTGTCCATTCGCGCATACAAACAGGTGGTAGAAATGCCGCATTTTTGACACGTCAGGGCTTCTGCCAGCGAGTCGCGAGAGCAGAATTATATTTTCCGATGGTTTTGACACGCCAGCCTGGTAATGCTTAACGAAACCTTAGTATGTTGCATGAGGCCTGTCTGCAAAAGTCCAGGTAGGGGACTACATGCTCTTATCGGCAGGCAGAGAAGAGCATAAGGTATGCAAGCAACTACCAGGCTGGCATGTCATTTCTGCCACCTTCTCGCCGCTCTGCACGTTTTGACATCCCAGCCTGGCGAGGCTCGCACGCCTTTCGTCCGTTCGAGTGGCGTATGTCCCCGCACGTGGAAACAGTGGGACGCCCCTGGCCCTCCGTGCGTACAATCACAACGATTGACAGTGTCTCCAAGGAGGTACCCATGAGCGATAACGAGACCTCGCGCACGGCAGGCGAGGCGGGTTGGCACGTCTCGCGCTACAACCTGTCCGCGCCGGTGCCCGACTCGAGCATGGTCGCAATAGCCAACCTGTTCAAGGGCACGTGCGCCGAGTACAACCCCATCGAGCTCTACCTCCTGTCCGTGATCGAGGAGCTTGACGAGAACCACCCCATCATCGAGCGCTTTGCCAAGCGTGGCGTCATTGCCAACTTTGACGAGCGCGCCGCGCTGGAGACCATGGGGCGCGGTTCCTGCATGGGCTCAAGGGGCGTCGGCCTTACCATCTGTCCGACCATGGGCTGCAACTTCGACTGTCCCTACTGCTTTGAGAACCACTACCCGCGCAAGATGACGCCCGAGGTCCAGGACGACGTCGTGGCCCTGGCGGAGCGCATGATGGACGCCTGTGGCGCCCGCAGCCTCAGTGTCACCTGGTTTGGTGGCGAGCCGCTCCTTGCGCCTGAGATCATCGAGAGTCTCTCTGAGCGTCTCGTGGCCCTGGCCAAGGAGCGCGATGCCAGTTACAGCGCGTCCATCATCACCAACGGCTTCCTGCTCACACAGGAGGTGGCCGACATGCTGGGCCGTTACGAGGTCAGCAGGTGCCAGGTGACCATCGATGGTATCGGCGCCACGCATGACGCCACCCGCCACCTTGCCGGCGGCGGCCCCACCTTTGACCGCATCGTGGCTAACCTCCGCGACAACAAGCTGCCGTTCGAGGTCTGCGTCCGGCACAACGTGCATGAGGGCAACCGTCACGAGGTAGACGAGCTCAAGGCGTTCGTGGAGGAGCTTGCAAGGAAGTCCGGCAACGACCTGGTCTACTACCCGGCTCCCGTCACGGACTCTGAGGCGGCCGATGACCGTGGCGAGCAGGTGGGGCTTCTGTGCGACAGCCATGTGAGCGACATCGGCGTCACCCAGGAGGCAGGTCGCTTCCATGTCGGTCGTGGCCACTACTGCGGCGCGCATAACATCTGGTCCGTGGGCATCGACGAGAGCGGCAACCTGCAGAAGTGCTGGGAGGCCGTGGACAAGCCCACATACTCGTTTGGTACCGCGCGCGACTGGGATCCCAAGGAGCCTCTGGCCAGCGCGTCCAGGCCAGACAACCTCACCAGGTACCTCAACACGGCGGGGCCCGTCCCCGACGAGGAGTGCCAGGAATGCGTCTGGCTGCCCTCCTGCGTGGGCGGGTGCCCCCACAAGCGCCTGTACTCAACGCGCCAGTGCGTCCCCTTCAAGAACGACCCCGAGGCCTATGTGCTGGCGCTCCATGCCCGTATAGGGGAGGACAAGGACAATGAGAAGGCCGATAAGAGCAAGCGCGAGAAATAGCCTCGACAATGTGAGGACAGACCCATGCCCACGTGCGTATAATCAGTAACTGGACGTGCCGCAAGGCATATTTGAGAGGAGCACCAATGGACGCGACGGCTTTTGACGACAAGTTAGAGGGACTGTTCTCGCAGGATCTCTCTAAGGGGACCGACGGCTTCCGTCAAGCTCTTCTCAACCGCTGCCTCGCCCAGTTTGACGAGGATGTCAATGAGGTGAGCGAGAGCGACCTTGACATGCTCTGGGCAGCTGGCGACCCTGACGCGAGCGTCGCTGCGAATCGACCGAAGAAGCCTCTATGATACGTAGCGCTCGACCCAAGGCGGACCGCAAGCGCGAGTTCGCCGAACTTTACCAGGAAAGCTACTCGCTCGTGTACAACCACGTGCGTTATCGCATTGCCAACGATGCGGCCGCTGAGGATGTCGTCGCCGACGCCTTCCTCAAGGCCGCACGTAACTTTGACTCGTTCGACCCCTCCAAGTCACGCTTTTCCACGTGGGTCATCGCCATTGCCATGAACTGCATGCGCGACCGCTGGCGGCGTGAGCGTCCGCAGGTGGCCCTTGAGGACGTCCCCGAGCGTCTCATGTCTCAGCCTGACACTATGGAGGACTTTGCCAATCGTGACCTGGTGGATCGCCTGCTCAAGGCCATTGAGCCGGAGGAGCGCGAGATCGTCCTCTTGCGCTATCGAGACGGCCTGCGCAACGTGGAGATAGCGGAGCGCCTTGGCATGAGCGCCTCGACGGTGTCTACCAAGCTCTTCAACGCGCGTACCAAGATGCGCGAAGCTGCGGGGCCACTCTTCTGACATAGCAAATTGTCAGCTGCTAGACTCTTGCCATACGCCTTTGAGGGGACGGTCATGGCAAACAGGAGCTCAAACCCCATATTTAACAGTCGTGCTGCGGAAAAGCTACGCGACCCCGATGACCTCGACAAGTACATCCGTGTAACGAGCCCCAGTGCGTGGGCGGTCGTCCTTGCTCTTGTCTGCCTTCTCGGAGGACTTCTTGCCTGGGGCGTCTTTGGTGCGGTCTATACCAACGTCAGCTCCACCGGCACGTGCGTGGACTCCAAGGTCATGTGCTTTCTTTCGGCTGACGAGGTTGCCAAGGTGGACGTCGGTGACGAGGCTGTGGTTGACGGTCGTTCCCTGAAGGTGAGCCGCGTTGCGTCCGTTCCGTGCTCTCGCGACGAGGCCAGGCGCGAGCTTAACAGCGACTATCTCGAGTACTCCCTTGTCAAAAGCGACTGGACGTACAAGGTCGAGTTTGACGGTGACAACGCCCAAGGGCTGGAGCAGAGCATCCCGCTCACCGTCAACATAACCACCGAGCGCGTCTCGCCTCTCCAAGCCCTGTTTGGTTAGGGGACCACGTGAGCCGCCGCGTCAAAAACGTCCCGCAGGTCATGCAGATGGAGGCCCTCGAGTGTGGGGCCGCTTGCCTTGCCATGATCCTTGCCTACTATGGCAGGTGGGTGCCGCTGGACAAGGTTCGCGTGCAGTGCGGCGTGTCGCGCGACGGCTCCAAGGCCGCCAATGTCCTCAGGGCCGCACGTTCCTACGGTCTCGAGGCCAAGGGCATGACCTACTCGACCAACGCGCTCATCAAGAAGGGCCATATGCCCTGCATCCTCTTTTGGAACTTCTGCCACTTCGTGGTCCTCACGGGGTTCTCGCGCAATGGTCGCCATGCGTACGTCAACGACCCGTCCCGCGGACGCGTCAAGATCCCCATTGACCAGTTCGAGGACTCCTTCACCGGCGTCGTGCTTGAGTTCCGCCGCACCGATGCCTTTGAGGAGGGTGGCCAGAAGCCCAATCCCTTGGAGTTCGTCCGCAAGCGCCTCAAGGGGCTGTGGGGTCCCATCGCCTTTGTCATGGCCACCTCCGCCATCGTCGCGCTCACCGGCGTTGTCTCCATGTCGCTTGCGCGCGTGTTCATGGACGGCATCATCGTGCGCGGGGAGAACGAGTGGCTGCCCTATGTGGTCGCGCTTCTCATTGGCCTTGCCATCGTCTCTCTGATTGCAGGCGTGCTCAATGCGTTCTACCTCATGCGCATCCAGGGCAAGGTTGCAGTCGTCAGCTCTTCCAGGTTCATGGAGCACCTTCTTCACCTTCCCGTGGGCTTTTACTCTCAGCGCATGTCCGGCGACCTGCTCCAGCGACAACAGGCCAACGAGATCATCGCCTTCGGTCTGGTGGGTCAGCTGGCTCCCATCATCGCCAACAGCGTCATGCTCATCCTCTATCTGGTGGTCATGCTTCGCTACAGCGTCCCGCTCACGCTCGTGGGCGTCACTACCGTGGCGCTTAACTGCTGGGTCGCCCGCATGGTCTCCGCGCGACGCGTCAATGTCGCGCGCAGCATGGCCATGGATGCGGGCAAGCTCTATGCGTCCACGGTCAATGGCGTGGACATGATCGAGACCATCAAGGCAGCGGGTGCCGAGCGCGGCTACTTTGAGCGCTGGGCTGGCTATCAGGCAAGCGTCAATGAGGCCGAGGCCCGTCTGGCCTACAT
>CAJOGH010000104.1:0-4224 GCA_905233865.1 uncultured Atopobiaceae bacterium | reverse complement strand
TTGCCAACATCATCGTGCTCGTGCAGGGCGTGTGGCTCATTGTCACGGCTGGGTTCACCCCTGGTGCACTCCTTGCCTTCCAGGGCTTCATGCTCTCCTTCTTCACGCCCGTCATGCAGATCGTCCAACTAGGCCAGACCGTCCAGGAGATGCAGACCCAGATGGAGCGTGTCGAGGACGTGCTCACCTATCCCACCGACGTGCCCGAGGATCTCATAGAGGAGGAGAGGGCCGAGCGCGAGGCGCTCAATGAGTTCCCGCACAAGCTCTCGGGTCGTGTTGACCTGGATGGCCTGACCTTTGGCTACTCGCCTCTGGAACCGCCTCTCATTGACGGTCTGGACCTCCATGTGGCGCCTGGGCAGTGGGTGGCGCTCGTGGGTCCGTCGGGCTGTGGCAAGTCGACGATAGCCAAGCTTGTGAGCGGCCTGTACCAGCCCTGGGGCGGCCAGGTCAGCTTTGATGGCACGCCTGCCGCAGATGTTCCCCGCAGCGTGCTGCGTGGCTCGCTTGCCGTCGTGGACCAAGATATCGTCACCTTTGACGATACGGTCAGCGACAACATCAAGCTGTGGGACAACTCCATCGAGGACTTCGAGGTCATACTTGCCGCACGTGACGCAGGCATTCATGACCTTATCGCGGGGCGCGAAGGTGGCTATAACGGCCAGGTCTTGCCTGGGGGCAAGAACTTCTCGGGTGGGCAGCTGCAGCGCCTGGAGATTGCGCGCGTGCTTGCACAGGACCCCAGCATCATCATCCTTGACGAGGCCACGAGCGCCCTTGACGCCCAGACCGAGGCTGAGGTCATCCAGCGAATCCGTGACCGTGGCATCAGCTGTATCGTGGTCGCGCACCGCCTGTCCACCATCCGTGACTGCGATGAGATCATCGTGCTTGACGAGGGCAAGGTGGTTGAGCGCGGAACGCACGACGAGCTCATGGAACTCGGGGGTAGTTACGCCAGCCTTGTGAGGAACGATTAGCATGCCACGACTTACCTCACAGATCGAGCAGCGCAGGGAGCTGGACCGCCAGATCACGGAGAACTCCTATGCCCGCCTTGCCGCGAGCGTATCGTCAACTGCCGATGCGCCCGTCGTGCACAGCGACGACCTCCAGCGCGCCGATGGTGCAGCGCGCATTGCCATGCGCTACTACGGCGCCCAGCCCGGTCGCGTGCCCGACGGCATCACCCAGGTGGAAGAGTATCTCGACTATCTCTTTGCCCCCAGCGGCGTCATGCAGCGCAGGGTGCGCCTGGAGGGGGACTGGCACAAGCGTGCCTTTGGTGCCATGATCGCGCGTTTGGACAACGGTGATACCGTGGCGCTCATTCCGCGGCGCCTGGGCGGGTACAACTACTACGACCCTGCTACCGGTTCAAAGACACGCGTGAGTGCCAAGGTTGCGGAGCGAGTCTCCGAGGAAGCGCTGTTGCTGTATCGCGCGCTTCCCAAGCGTCCGCTTTCCGTTCGCGACCTCATGGCCTTCATGGCGAGCGTCTTTGACGTGGGCGACTATGCGACCGTGGTTGTCGCCGCCATCGTTGCCACGGTTGTGGGCCTGCTTCCTGCCTGGGCCAACCAGGTGGCCTTTGGTGTTGTGGTGCCGTCGGGCAAGGCCAACCTCATCATGCCCATCTGCATGCTCCTCGTGGGCGTCGCGGCGTCCTCTGTCATCCTTGGTGCTTGCCGTAACCTCGTTATAACCCGCGTGGAGCTCAAGCTCAGTGTGGCCACCGAGGCTGCCATCTTCAGCCGCATGCTGTCACTGCCCACAAGCTTTTATCGCAAGCACTCGTCGGGCAACCTGGCCACACGTGCCGCCCAGATGAAGGCGCTCACTGAGCTCCTGTGCACCATCCTTCTTGGTGCCGGCCTCACGGCCGTCTGTTCGCTCATATATCTCGTGCAGATAGCCGTTTTTGCGGGACCACTTGTGGGACCTGCCCTGGTAACTGTCCTTCTTCAGGCATTTATCACCGTGCTGGCTTCCGTCGTCACTGCGCGCTACGACCGCATGACCATGGATGCCAACGTCAAGCTCTCGGGCACGGTCACCGCACTGCTTGCGGGCATCTCCAAGATCAAGCTCGCGGGCGCCGAGCGTCGCGCCTTTGCCAAGTGGTCTGCCAGCTACGTGCCCTACGCCAACAGCTCCTACATGCGACCAGTGCTCGTGCGCGCTGTCAGCGCCATCACCTCCTTCTTGGGGTTTGTAGGCATTGCCGTCATCTACTGGTTTGCGGGAAGAGCGCACGTCAGCCTTGCTGACTTCATGTCGTTCAACGTTGCCTTTGGCCAGATGCAGGCTGCAATCCTTGCGCTTGCCGCGACGGCCGCGACGGTCTCTCAGATAGGGCCCATGTTTGACATGATCGAGCCCATCCTGTCCGCGCAGCCCGAGGACGACGAGGCACGCCCTGGTGTCGACTCGCTCAGCGGTGCCATCGAGGTCTCAGGCGTCACCTTCCGCTATGGTCCTGACCAGCCCTACGTCCTGCGCGACCTGAGCTTCAAGATCAAGCCTGGCGAGTACGTGGCCATCGTGGGCAAGAGCGGCTGCGGTAAGTCCACCATCCTGCGCCTCCTGCTGGGCTTTGAGGAGCCCGAGCGCGGCTCTGTCTTCTACGGATCGTATGACGTGGGCAAGGTCGACCTTCGCTCGCTCCGGCGCCACATTGGCACCGTCACCCAGGACGGCAAACTCTTCATGGGCAACGTCCTCAACAACATCACCATCGCCTCACCAGGCGCCGGCGAGGACGAGGCGTGGGAGGCTGCCGAGCTCGCGGGAATTGCCGACGACATCCGTGCGATGCCCATGGGCATGCAGACCCTGGTCACCGAGGGTGGATCTGGGTTCTCGGGAGGTCAGCGCCAGCGCCTCATGATTGCGCGCGCGGTCTGCGGCGGCAAGCGCATCGTCATCCTGGACGAGGCCACAAGCGCCCTGGACAACAGGACCCAGAAGCACGTCATTGACTCTCTGGACTCCATGAGTTGCACGCGCCTTGTGGTCGCGCACCGTCTGTCGACGGTTCGCCACTGCGACCGCATCCTCATGGTTGACGACGGCCACATTGCCGAGGAGGGCACCTTTGACGAGCTGGTTGCCAAGGGCGGACTCTTTGCGCAGCTGGTCGAGAGGCAGAGGCTCGACAGCTAGGAGAGGGAGTGTCATGGACCGTCAGCTGATCTTTGACATCCTGTATGCCTGCGCCGCCTGTGACGGTCGCGAGGAACGGATCTTTGGCGACTGTGGGGCGGACGTGCGTCGCGCCTTTGCCGCAAGCCTCGCGGGCAACTCCTTTCCCGAGGTCTGGCTTGAGGCGCCGCTTACCGGCGCGCCGTGGACGGACTTCCACTCCCTCGTGTCCCACGATGATGTTGCAGGCACGGACGTCGCTTACGCGGGCCACGATGGCGTCTATGCAGACGCGCTCGCCTGGTTTGCGGCCCAGCGTCCGGGGACGGTCCGTCAGCTTGCCCTGAGCTACGACACCTCTGCGGGCATCGTGGATGCCCCTGCCGTCCAGGTACTCCTCAACGGACGTGACGAGAGCGTGCCGCTTGGCTTTTTGGACGCCGTTGGCCGCGAGGACGCGCGCGGCGCATACCGGACCTTCGTCCGCTCCATGCCTGATGACTGGTACGCCTGCTATGTGGGTGCCTTCCCCCAGCGCCGTGACGACTTTGTTCGCGTGGAGTGCATCCAGGAGGGCGAGCTGCAGGCTGCCTACGCGCATGATGTCGATACCCTCGCGCACGACTTGGCTCTTGTCGGCATGTCTGAGGTCGACAAGAGCGCGCTGGAGGTCATCTCTGGGCTCGCGGGTATGCCATTCCCGCTGGAGCTTCAGTTCAACGTCGGTATGGACGGCTCGGCGCTGCCGGCCGTCTCAGCGAGCCTGCGCTTTGGCCCGCGAGACTGGACGGACCCAGAGCGCTTTGGCAAGATCGGGGCGCTGGGCGCGTGGCTTGCGGCGCGCGGCCTTGCCGACGACCGCCTTGGCGTGCTTCCTGGCACGGCCTTTGCCAAACGTCTCACTCGCGAGGGTTCCCAGGTCAGCTTGTCCTGCTATCCGGCCTTCGTCAAGGTGCGCTGGCGCGAGGGCGAGCCGCTCGATGCCAAGACGTACCTGATAGGAACGGTCAAGGAGGACGAGTGATGAGCCCGATCTCGCATGCTGACGCCTACGTGGCGCTTCTGTTCCAGGCG
>CAJOGH010000103.1 GCA_905233865.1 uncultured Atopobiaceae bacterium | reverse complement strand
ATCGCACGCTCTACGACTACACCACCACCGAGCTGTCCAACGGCTATCTCAACGCGACCAAGGACCGCATGTACTGCGAGGCGCCTGACAGCCACGCCCGCAAGAGCGCCCAGACCGTCTGGGCCCAGCTGCTCTCCATGCTCCTGCACGACCTGCAGCCCATTCTTGCCTACACCTGCGACGAGGTCATGGCCTACCTGCCCGAGTCCATGCGCGAGGGCCAGCAGTTCGCGGCACTCCTGGACTGGTACAAGGCCCCCTGGGACCGCGCCACCTACGAGCGCTACCTGCCCGCCTACAACGCCATCGTGGAGGCCCGCGCGGTCTACACCAAGGCCTACGAGGAGGCCCTGGAGTCCGGTGTCGTGACCGAGAAGACCACCCAGGCCACGCGCGTCACGCTCCAGGCCGCGCCCGAGCTCTTTGAGCTGCTCTCCGGTGAGGTCGCGACTACCCTGGCTGAGCACTTCGTGTGCTCTGAGGTCGTCGTCGAGCCCGCTGACGAGACGTCCGCCACGGTCGAGCCCGCCGCAGGCGAGCGCTGCGACCGCTGCTGGAACTGGCGCGAGGTGGGCGACGACCACCTCTGCCACCGCTGCCACGACGCCATCTCGTAGGCATCGGCCCGCATACACACTACACGCTACCAAGGAAGGCAGTCGGCTCCCACCGGCTGCCTTTTCCGTTTGTGTACCCACTTTGCGATTTAAGTGCATTCAAAGGCTGTGAAACCCTGCTCTTTGGGAAGCGCCGAGGCAAAACATCCGACCTTTACCTGGGGTTTTACAAAATTCTCTTTTATGAGACCGGCTAAACCTGCCTCAAACACCTCTCCAGCTGCACTTAAATCGCAAAGTGGGTACAGAAATGACTTGTTTGGTCACTCCTGAGGCGTGCGACAGGCAACAAAGTGATTCGTCTCATCAGCTATTTCTTCTTAGCTTGAGCACAAACGTTGGCGCTACTTGTAGGGCGAGAAGAGCCTACGCTCCGTACACCATGCCCATTGCGGCGCGGACCTCGTCGAGGGTGGCGTTGGCCTGCTCGTTGGCGCGGCGGTTGCCGTCAGCAAGCACCTCGGCAAGGTAGCCGGGGTCGGCCAGCAGCTCCTCGCGACGCGCGCGGATGGGGGCGAAGTAGTCGTTGACGGCCTCGGTCACGAGCTTCTTGAGCGCGCCAGCGCCTGCATCGCCGATCTCATCCGCGATCTCGACTTCGTCTCGGCCGGTGCACACGGCGGCGGTGGTCAGCAGCGCGGAGACGCCAGGACGGCCCTCGGGGTCAAAGGTGATCGTGCGCTCGCCGTCGGTGCGGGACTTACGGATGAGCTTGGCAGTCTCGTCGGCGGTCATGCCCAGCGAGATGGCGTTGCCGTAGCTCTTGGACATCTTGCGACCGTCCAGGCCAGGCAGAAGCGGCGTGGAGGTCAAAAGGCCGTCGACGGTCGGGAACACCTTGCCAAAGCGCTCGTTAAAGCGGCGCGCGATCGTGCGCGTGAGCTCGATGTGGGGGAGCTGGTCGCGCCCGACCGGCACGATGTTGCCCTTGCAAAAGAGGATGTCGCAGGCCTGGTGCACGGGATAGGTCAGAAGCAGGCCCGTGAGCGCGTGGCCAGAGGCCTCCTGCTCGGCCTTGACTGTGGGGTTGCGCAGGAGCTCGGCCTCGGTCACCAGCGACAGAAAGGGGAGCATGAGCTGGTTGGCCGCAGGCACGGCGGAGTGGCAGAAGACCATCGTGCGCTCGGGGTCGATGCCACAGGCCAGGTAGTCGGCAACCATGTTCATGACGTTGTCGGCGATGTTGCCCGTGGAGTCGCGGTCGGTGATCACCTGGTAGTCGGCGATGATGATGTTGGTTCTCACGCCCATGTCCTGCAGGCGCACACGCTCGCGAATGGTGCCAAAGTAGTGGCCCATGTGCAGGCGGCCGGTGGGGCGGTCTCCGGTGAGCATGGTGTAGGCACCAGGGTTGACCTTGAGGTCCTCCTGTATCTTGTTCGAGCGCGCCAGTGCGGCCTCGTAGCTTCCCTCGTTGGGCATGAAGTCCTCCCGTGTAGTGTTTCTGTACGCCGTGACGACAGTTCACAGCAACCCCATATGGTACGGCATTTTGCATCGTGCGTGTACGATTCCTCGCGTTATACGAAAACGTGGTCCATCACGCCGATAAGAGCTGAGCCGTATGCACACGCCCTACTCTGCCCCTTCCTGCGGCGTCTCGCAAAAGTCCATGCTCAGGCGTATAGGCGTCTCTATACACTACATGTGGTACCTCCCGAAAACTCGCTCACGAAATATTGAGGTTCTCGGCCCACGGTGGGTACAATTGGTATAGAGTGTTCAAGGCAAAAATCGTCTGTCTGTTGCCCCGGGCGCTCGCTCGCGGCAACGGGCTGGGAAAGAGGAACGAATGAAGATCATCAAGCGCAACGGTTCAGAGGTCAACTTTGACATCCAGAAGATCGTCACGGCCATCCAGAAGGCCAACGAGACGGTCCCCTCGGAGCTGCGCCTTCGTCCCCTCCAGATTCAGGATGCCGCGAACGTCGTCGAGGCCCAGTGCCTCTCGTGTGGCCACACCCCGACGGTCGAGGAGATCCAGGACATGGTCGAGGACCAGATCATGGCCAAGGACGCCTTTGAGGTGGCTCGTCACTACATCACTTACCGTTACGTCCAGGGCCTGCGCCGCCAGTCCAACACGACCGACGACCGCATCCTGTCCCTCATCGAGTGCAACAACGAGGACGTCAAGCAGGAGAACTCCAACAAGAACCCGAGCGTCAACTCGGTCCAGCGCGACTACATGGCCGGCGAGATCTCCAAGGACCTCACCATGCGCATGCTGCTTCCGCAGGACATCGTGGAGGCCCACAACGAGGGCATCATCCACTTTCACGACGCTGACTACTACGCGCAGCACATGCACAACTGCGACCTGGTGAACCTCGAGGACATGCTCCAGAACGGCACCGTCATCTCTGGCACCATGATCGAGAAGCCCCACAGCTTCTCGACCGCGTGCAACATTGCCACGCAGATCATCGCGCAGGTGGCCTCCAACCAGTACGGCGGCCAGTCCATCTCGCTCACGCACCTCGCGCCCTTCGTCGACGTGAGCCGCAAGAAGATTCGCCGCGCCGTCGAGGACGAGATGCGCGTCCTGGGCATCGAGCCCACGGAGGAGAAGCTCACCTCCATTGTCGAGGACCGTCTGCTCGAGGAGATCCGTCGCGGCGTCCAGACCATCCAGTACCAGGTCGTCACCCTCATGACCACCAACGGCCAGGCGCCGTTCGTCACGGTGTTTATGTACCTCAACGAGGCGCGCAACGCCCAGGAGAAGCACGACCTTGCCCTCATTATCGAGGAGACCCTCCGCCAGCGCTACGAGGGCGTCAAGAACGAGGCGGGCGTCTGGATCACGCCTGCGTTCCCCAAGCTCATCTACGTCCTCGAGCCCGACAACGTCGAGGAGGGCCAGCCCTACTGGTACCTCACCCAGCTCGCGGCCCGTTGCACGGCCAAGCGCATGGTGCCCGACTACATCTCCGAGAAGAAGATGCTCGAGTACAAGATCAACGGCAACGGCGACGGTGACTGCTACACCTGCATGGGCTGCCGTTCCTTCCTCACCCCCGACCGCACCGGCAACGGATACAACAACGTGGCTCGCGCCAAGAACTACGAGCCTGGCAAGCCCAAGTACTACGGCCGCTTCAACCAGGGCGTCGTGACCATCAACCTGCCTGACGTCGCGCTGTCCTCCGAGGGCGACATGGACGCCTTCTGGAAGATCTTCGACGAGCGACTGGAGCTGTGCCACCGCGCCCTCATGTGCCGTCACAACCGCCTCAAGGGCACGCTGTCCGACGCTGCCCCCATCCTGTGGCAGTACGGCGCCCTGGCGCGCCTGGACAAGGGCGAGCCCATCGACAAGCTCCTCTACGGCGGCTACTCCACCATCAGCCTGGGCTATGCCGGCCTCTTTGAGTGCGTCAAGTTCATGACCGGCCACTCTCACACCGATCCCGAGGCCACGGACTTCGCGCTCGCCGTCATGCAGCACATGAACGACAAGTGCGCCGAGTGGAAGGCCGCCTCCGACATCGACTTCTCGCTCTATGGCACCCCGCTCGAGTCCACTACCTACAAGTTTGCCAAGTGCCTCCAGCGCCGCTTTGGCATCGTGCCCGGCATCACGGACAAGGGCTACATTACCAACT
>CAJOGH010000102.1 GCA_905233865.1 uncultured Atopobiaceae bacterium | reverse complement strand
GAGGGCGTGGACTTTGAGCTCGCGTACTCCAACAACGTGAGCGCGGCGGGTGCCACGGGCGATGCCGCGCCGTGTGTCACGGCGAGGGCGGTCGCGAATGGCAACTACGAGGACGCGGCCGACCCGACTCAGAGGACCTTCGAGATTGCCGCACGCTCGCTGGCTGACTCCGCCGTGAGCGTCAGCGCGATCGGCGACCAGACCTTTACCGGCCAGGCGCTCGAGCCTGCGTTCACGGTGAGCCTCGTGACGGACGCGGGCACGTATCAGCTCACTGCCAACGACTTCACGGCCTCCTGGACGAACAACGTCAACGTGGGCACCGCCCAGGCGGTCGCCACGGCCAAGGCGGGTGGCTCGGGCAACTTCACGGCGTCGACGGCCAAGGACTTCCGCATCGTTGTCGCGTCCATCGAGGGTGCCGTCGTGACGCTGAGCGAGGCGGATGCCATCTATGACTTCGAGGGTACCGACCTTGCCGGAGCGATCGGGGTCGCAAGCGCAACAAAGGACCTCGACGGCGATGGCGTCGCGGAGGCGCTCGCTGAGGGCACGTACTACACCGTCGGGCTTGCCGACGCGAGCAAGCAGGCTGTGACCGCGGTGACGCAGACTGGCTCGTACTACGTCGTCCTCTCGGGCGCGAATAACCTCGCGGGCACGGTCTACGTGCCGTTCGAGGTGCAGAACAAGAGCTACGAGGTTGCCTTTGACGCCAACGGCGGCTCCTTTGGCGCGTCGTCGGCCCCTGTCGCTATGACCCAGACCTACTCGCTCGCGCACGTGCTGCCGGCCGCGCCCGCGAGGGAGGGCTTCGCGTTTGCCGGCTGGCACACGGCCCGCGGGACCGAGGGAGGCTCCGACTGGGGCACCGAGGTCACAGCCCAGACGACCGTGGGAGCCCTCGGTGAGGGTACTACGTACTATGCCAAGTGGGATCGTGACGCCTTTACGGTGACGTTCGCGGCTGACCATGGCGTGAGCGTAAAGGGCGCCGGCGTGCTCGACGAGGGCGGGTCGGTGAACGTTGCCTTTGACAACACGGTGCCCGCGGGCATCACGTGCGACTACGATGCCAGCAAGTACACCTTCCTGGGCTGGACCTACTCCATGGCGCGCCCGGACGGCACCCTCGCCACCGGCACGGTTGACGACTATGCCAGCGTGCGCGTGACGGGGGCGGCGACCTTTACCGCAAAGCTCGTCGAGACGACCTTCGTCGCAGCGACGGCAACCAATGGCCTGGTGGGCGTGGGCTCGCCGGCATCGGCGGCGTCGGCGTCCGTTGACAGCCAGGCGTCCAGCGAGGGCCTGGTCGTAAGCTTTGCGCCGGTCAACGAGAACTATGAGCTCGACAGTGTCGTCGTGCGCGACCTTGCTCCCAGCGCGGGCGATGCCCACTCGGCGAACGTATCGGCCGGGTCCACGAGCTTTACGTTGGGCCCCAACACCTATTCGTACCAGTGGGTCACGAGCGCGACCGACGACAATGCTGGCTCCATCACGATGGGGAACTCGACCGACCCGACCATGTCGCTCACGTTCGAGGTCACCTACAAGGCAAAGACGACGACCTACCGCGTCGACGTCCTGCGCCAGGACGTGACCGGCGACGGCTATACCAAGGACGAGGATGCCTCGTACACGAGTGGCTCCGTCGAGGCCGGCTCAGCCATCGCTATTGAGACCGATCCGGGCGAGGGGTTCGCACTTGGTGACATCGCCTATGCCTCCACGAGCCCCGTGTGCGAGGGAACGTGCGTGCGTGCCGACGGCACGACGGTCGTCACCGTTCGCTACGTGCGTCAGAGTTGCGACTACTCCGTTACCTATGAGGATGGAGCAACGCCTCCCACCGTCGTCGCGTCCCCGCTGTTCGGCTCGGCCCGCTTTGGCGCGTCGGTCGGCATCGACGAGGGGTGCGACGTCGTTGTCGCCGCACCTGAGGTGGCAGGCTTTGCCTCTCGTGCGGCCACGCCCGTGACGCTCGGGGTGGATGCGAGTGCCAACGTCATCAAGGTCGTCTACTCGTCGGAGGCCTACGCCTTGACCGTCAACCCCGCCGGAGCCGAGGGCTGGTCCCAGGATGGCTTCGTCGAGGCGACGGACGGCAGCTTTGTGACCGACGAGACGCACGCCATTCCGTACCGCGGCAGGCTCGACATCACTGAGCCAGTGCGCGAGGGCTACGAGTTCGCGGGCTGGAGCGTCTCCGGCGCCGGCAGCACCGTGAGCGGGTCCACCTTTGTCCAGGGCACGCAGGCGGCGACGCTCGCGGCCACCTGGAAGGTCAAGGCACCTGCGGCCACGTCGCTCACCTATGACGGCACCCAGCAGGTCGGGGTCTCCGCAGCCGCAGGCTACGCGCTCGCCATCGAGCCTGACGCGTCGGTGCCCGGCAACACGGCATCGACCGACGGCATGGGTGTCTCCGACAGCGGTGCCTTTGCGACACATGCGGGCACCTACGTCGTGACCGTCTCCTTGGCTGACGCCGTGAACGACGTGACGTGGTCGGACGGAGGAAGCGCCGCACGCACTATCGCCCTGACGGTCGCGCGTGCGACGAACTCCTGGACGACGGTCCCGTCTGTTCCCAACCTCACGTTCGGCGATCCCGTCCAGCCGTCTGCCGAGCCCCGCTTTGTGCCCGAGGGCCAGCAGGTCGCGTGGGCCTATGCGACGAGTCCCACCGGCTCCTTTGCCGAGGCCGCGCCGACCGAGGCCGGCGTCTACTATGCGCGTGCGACGGTGGAGGGCACCGCTGACTTCACCGCCCTCAGTGCCACGACGAGCTTTGCCATCGCCCAGCGCACGCTAACGACGGACATGGTAAGCACCGTCGCGAGCCTCGAGTTCACGGGCAGCGCGCTCACACCCGACGTCTCCGTGCACAACGGCACCGTGACCCTCGTCGAGGGGGTCGACTACACGCTGACGTATGCCGACAACACCGAGGCCGGCACGGCTCGCGCTATCGTCACGGGCATGGGCAACTACGCCGGTGTGGCCGAGCGTACGTTTGAGATCCTGCCGAGCTCCGCCGTGCCCCCGCAAGCCCTGTCTCTTGCGTACAACGGGCACGAGCAGGTGGCCGTGCGCTCGGGAGAGGGCTTTGCCCTGAGCATCGCGCCAGCCGACGAGGGCGTCGATGGTTGCGGCGTGTACGAGTATGAGACCAACTACGGCAGCGCCTACGTCACCCACGCGGGCACCTATACCGTCACCGCCACCCTCGACGGCAACCACGTGTGGCGCGGCAGGACGGGTGCCGATGCGACGGCGCCCATTGAGCTCACCGTTACGGTGGCGCCCTTTGACCTGTCCGTCGCGACGGTCACGGGCGTGGTCGACAAGACCTACGACGCCATGGAGCAGACGCAGCGTGTGCGCGCGCAGGCGGACCTTGACGGTGACCTTGCCCTGGACGACCTCCATGAGGGCCAGCACTACGTGGTGAGCTACGAGCACAACGTCAACGCGGCTCCTGCAAGCTCGAGCACGGCGCCTGTCGTGGTACTCACGGGCACGGGCGACTGCGCGGGCGAGGTGCGCACGACCTTTGCCATCCAGCCTGCGGCGGCCACCATCCAGGTGGCACCCGCGGACGTTCGCGCAACCTCAAAGGTCTACGACAAGGACCCTGCGACCGACCCGGCCTACGTTGCCAGTGTGAGTGGCATGTGCGGTAGCGACGACCTCGCGGCGGCGCCTGCGCGGTCCAACACGAGCCAGGACGTGGGCACCTACGAGGTGGGTGCGACCTTTACGGACAACCCCAACTACGACGTGACGGTCGTCCCCTCCGAGATGACGATCGTGCCGAGGCCGGTTGCCATTACGGTCAACGACAAGAGCAAGACCTATGGTGACGCTGACCCAGCTGGGTCCTTCTCGGCAACCGCCGGAAGCCCGTATGCCGTCGTTGCAGGCGACGACCTTGGCCTTGTGTACGAGCGCACCGACGCGGACGAGAACGTTGCCTACAGCGGCTCCGCCGTCGTGGCCCACGACGGCGTCCTTGGCGCCCGGGCCACCAACCCCAACTACGACGTGACGGTCACGCCCGGAAGCCTGACCATCCAGCCGCGCACCATCTCTGACGCGCGCGTGGTCCTTGACGGCACGTGGGATGCCTCGAAGAGCGCGTACGCCTATGTCTTGGGCGAGGATGGGTGCGCCCCCTATCCGACGACGGTGGCTGTCGCGCTTGCCGGCGGCACCACCGAG
>CAJOGH010000101.1 GCA_905233865.1 uncultured Atopobiaceae bacterium | reverse complement strand
CCTGGGTCGGGATAGACGCGCACCGGCCAGCTTGAGCCGCAGGTGTGGCACTTGAGGGAATGGCCGCGCTCGTGGTAGGTGAGCGAGGTTGAGCAGTGTGGACAGGTGGGCACGCAGCCACAGTCCCGGCACATGAGAAAGTTGGCAAAGCCACGGCGGTTGTGCAGGAGCACCGCCTTGTGACCGCCCTGGACGCAGTCGACCAGCGCGCGCTGCAGGGGCATAGAGAGCGAGGTGAGGCCGGCACGCTCGCGATGGACGCGCATGTCGATGACCTCGACCGAAGGCAGCTGCGCGCCACCCGGTCGCTCGCGCATCCGCACCGCGGAAACGGGAAGGCCGCGCCATGTCCCCTCGTCCGCGGCTGAGAGCATCTCCATACTGGGCGTGGCACTACCCAGCACGAGCGGCACTCGGCCGACAAGAGCCATGCGGGCGGCAACGTCACGGGCATGATAGCGGGGCGAGCTGTCCTGCTTGTAGGTGTGCTCGTGCTCCTCGTCGATGACGATGAGGCCTAGGTCGCGCACGGGAGCAAAGAGCGCCGAGCGCGCGCCCACGACGACGCGCGCGTCGCCCGAGCGGACCATGTCCCACTGGTCATAGCGCTCCCCTGCCGAGAGGCGCGAGTGCAGGACGGCCACCTTGTCGCCAAAGCGCGAGCGAAAGCGGCCGACCGTCTGGGCCGTGAGCGAGATCTCGGGAACGAGGACGATGGCCCCCTGACCGTGCTCGAGCGCACACTCGATGGCCTGGAGGTAGACCTCTGTCTTGCCCGATCCGGTGACACCGTCGACGAGCACGATGCCACCCTCCCCTGAGGACGCCACGGCGCCGATGGCAGCAAGGGCCTCGCGCTGGCCATCGGTGAGAGAATGCGGGCGCGCGGCCGATGCCGACGAGAGCGCGGTGCTCTCGCCCCCGCGCACGCGGCGGCGGTGCTCGATGGCAACGACGCCCCTCTTCTGAAGGGCGCGCACCGCAGCCCCGGCACCGGGAACCAGGAGCGACAGCTCAGCCATGCGGACTGGTCCCGAGCTCAGGGCCTCAAGCACCTGGCGCTGGCGGCTCGCGTTGGCTGCGGGCACAAAGCCTTCAGCAGCCTCACCAAGGCTCGCCCAGCGGTCGTCCACCGCATCCGTCCGGTCGCAGACGAGCTGCCATGGGCCGGAGTCGCCCTCACGGCGGACGCGCACGGACTGCCCGGGCGCGACAAGCAGGCGGACACAGTCGGCCAGGGGAGCCGCATACTCGCGCGCCATCCAAAGGGCCAGCTGCGCCTGGCTCTTATCGAACGCAGAAGGGGCGAGCACGCGCTCAACCTCACGGATGCGCGAGGGGTCCACGCCCTCAGGCGGCTTGTCGGAAACTTCCGTGACATAGGCGACGGCCGCGCGCCCCGAGAAGGTGACGAGCACCGTCGCGCCAACGACGCACTCCCCCTCCAGGGCGGCGGGAATGGCGTAGTCATAGGCCCGCGCGAGCGCGCGCGTGGGTATGTCGACGATCACGCTCGCGTAGCGCATGGTCCTCCCTCGCGTGGTCTGTGTGCCACGCAAGTGTAGCGCAGGGTCGGGACAGAATTGAGCTAGCTGCGCGCGGCCTTGCCCTTCATGGCCCACTTGTGCTCGTACATGAGGCGGTCGGCCTGGCGCACCACGTCATTGGCCTCCTCATCGGCATCGGGGTCGTAGACGGCCAGGCCGCGGGCCACGTTGACCTGGAGCCACCTCTCCACGCCCGACGCACGCGACCGTGCGCACGCCTCGTCAAAGCGGCGGACGAGCTCGTCACGTGACTCGTAGTCACGGCCCGTGAGGACGGCCGCGAACTCGTCGCCACCAATCCTGAAGACGGGGCTGTGGTCAAAGGTGTCACAAATGACCTTGGCCGTCGCGCGCAGGAGCTCGTCGCCCTTGTCGTGGCCAAACTCGTCGTTAATCTGCTTGAGGTTGTTTGCGTCAAAGACGCACACGGCAAAGTGGATCTCCTCGTTGCCCTCGTCGAGGCGGGACTGGAGGTTGTCCACGTGTGCAGAGAACGCGTCGCGATTGCGCAGCGACGTGAGCGCGTCGGCAAAGGCCCGGTCGCTCAGGTCGCGCATGGACTCGCCAATGTGTGACACAAGGCTGTTGAACGTGCGTGCGAGCACGCCGAGCTCGTCGTCGGACTCGTACTCGAACCTACAGTCGTAGTCTCCGGCCTCCACGCGCTTGGCATACTCGGTCAGCTCCGTGAGCGGTTGGGTAATGCGGCGCGCGAGCAGCAACATGATGATGACGAACACGACGAGCATGCCAGCAAACGTGACAACTATCAGGGCAGTCCAATGGCGCCAAGCCGCATCGACCTCGTCAAGGGGCGCCGTTACGTTCAGTCGCATGCCGTTCTTGAGCGGCATCCACACACCAAGCTTCTCGACGCCATCATAGGCGTAGTTGACCACGGAACTCCCACTCAAAAGCCCGTCGGGCACCGTGGGCTGCTCGGCCATGGTGTACACATCAATACGAGGGTGATAGAGAATCCTGCCGTCCGAGTCGTTGATGAATGCATAGCCGCTCTCATACGGCGCTATCCGGTCCACCTCCGACGTCAGCGTGGTCGACGAGAGCTCCACGCCAATGACGCCCACGAACTTGCCACGGTAGTGAATGGGATGTGAGTACGCGATAACGCGCGGGCCGAGGTTCTCGGTGTAGTACGGTGGCACCCACACAGCCTTGCCCTCGACCCTGGGCATGGTGTACCAAGGCACGTACCTCGTGTCCGTCGGGTCGTACTTGGAGATGTCGGTGACCCCGTGCGGCACGAACTCACCCTCGTCGTCACGGACCTCCCAGAAGCCCGGAACCTCGGCACAGACGGTGGGGTCAATGCGATAGAAGTAGTCAAGGGCATAGCTCGCGTCGGACATCATGCGAGTGAAGGCCTCGTTGCATCGCGCGACATGGGCCTGCAGGTGCTCGGGGTCAAGACCGTCGATGTCGGACTCCGCAAAGGTCGCGGCCGTGTGAACCGAGCGCTCGACGCTCTCCATCTTGGTGTCGAGGCTCTTCTGGCCCGTCTCGCAGAGCAGCAGGAGCGTGTTACTCCCGTTCTCGCGCCCCATCTGGCGCATGGCCGCCACCCCAAAGACGGTCGCCACGGCCATCGTCAACGTGATGATCAAGGCGCCAGCAAGCGCGATCTTTGTCCTCAGCGAGCGCATGGATAGGTCACCTAATCTAGGGTTGAGACGTAAGACGGTGCGGGTGACGGACGCCCAGGCGCTCGACGTCCTCCTGGCGGCGTGCGCGTGCGGGAAGGCGCTCAGGTACCAAGACGTGCAGTGCTGAACATAAGAGTAAGTATATTGAAAGCTTCCCAAGCTGTGTGGCGACGTCGCCGAGCGGCGCCATGTTACCGCCAAAGCGCGGCGTGGGAGTATACTTTATGGCGTGAAAACCGGCGGAGGGAGAAGCCATGGCATCCAAGCTCGTCGCATTCTTTAGCGCAACCGGAACAACCGCCCGCGCGGCCAAGGAGCTCGCACGCGTGGCAGACGCCGACCTCGTCGAGATCCGGCCGACGCGCCCCTACTCCAAGGCAGACCTCAACTGGAACGACGAGAACTCTCGCTCGAGCCTGGAGATGCAGGAGCACAACATGCGTCCCGCCATCAAGCCGCTCGTGCGCAACCCTGCCGACTATGACGTTATCTACCTGGGTTTTCCCATCTGGTGGTATCGCGCGCCCAAGATCGTACGCACCTTCCTGGAGACAAACAACCTGGAGGGCAAGACCATCGTGGTGTGGGCGACCTCAGGCGGATCGACGCTTGGCTCCACCACCTCGTCTCTGCAGCGCTCGGCCCCTGGCGCCACCTTCGTGGAGGGCGGGCTTGCCAGGAACTCCCGCTCCATCCAAAAGATCGCCGAGGCAGGCAACTAGGTAGTAGTCATCTGATCATCCGAGGCGGGTGTCATCACCCCAGAGCGTCATATCGTGCAATACGGCCATCTGGCGTTCCAAATGACGCGCCAGGGTGGTATTTTCCACCCACTCCCAGAGGTCGTTCCGCCCATCCATTCATAAAAGGCCAGGTAACAGCCCTGCGCTCTTATCGGCATGGCGAGAAGAGCATGAGATTGCGGCGGTTTTACCACCCTCGCGGGTAACTTCGAACAAGAAGGGCCCCAAATGCACGAAATGACGCTCTGGGGTGACTGCGTCATGAGGCACGGATGGGCACTTGCCCCTTTGTGTGCCAAGCCCGACCGAGAAAACGCGC
>CAJOGH010000100.1:4365-8615 GCA_905233865.1 uncultured Atopobiaceae bacterium | reverse complement strand
AGCAGGCGCTGGAGCTGTTCGTTCATCTGGCGCGAGTTCTTGGAGCAAGCGGTCTCGGGCATGGCGTAGGAGGGGACGGCGCCCCACTTGGACAGCAGGTTCATCGAGAACGTGTAAAAGCCGCCGTCGTCGATGCCGTAGTCCAGAATCCAGGCGACCTTGCGGTTGTCACAGGCAAGGTCCGCGGTGGCAATGACGTTCTCCAGCATCGCGTTGGCCTTCTCGAGCTTGTCAAAGAACATGCCGTAGGCCTCGGAGAACTCAAAGTCGTCGACGTCGAGCGCGGTTCGCATGGCCGCACGCACGACGTTGAGGGCACTGAAGTTCCAGCAGCGGCCGCTCGCGCGCTGGTTGCACACCTTGCCGGTGCGGGGCACACGGACGTTGAAGGTGGGCTGGTAGGCACGCATGGTCAATGGCGTGCGGGCGGTGGCTGCAAGGTCCTGCGCGGTGACGGCGTTGCGTGCGATGCGGTTGGCGCGGTTGCCGGAGAACTCGAGGGAGGCCTCGCGCATGGCGCGCACGTCAACGGTGGTATTCGTATCGTTGCTCATAGTCGCTCCTTAGCGCGTGCGGGCGAGGGCGCCCATGGGGTCCCAGGGCGCGAGCTCGATGGGCTTGGCGTCGTAGGCTGCGCGCTCCTCGTCCGTGAGGTAGGCACGGTCGATGACGATCTGGTAGACGTACTGCTCAAACCATGCGTCGGTGATGGTGTCGTAGCCGTCGCGGCCATGGTCCTTGCCCCAGCTGTTCTCGACCTTCCACAGGGTGGTGTGGCTCTTGTCGTCCAGGTTGACGCCCTGGAGCACCATGGCGTGCGTCATCGCGGACTCGCCGTACATGAGACGCTCGGCGCGGTTGAGCGCGCCCTCGACGGGGAAGCCAAACAGGCCGTCGACGTCGAGTGCGGCGGTGTCCATGATGCCCTCGTCGCGCAGGTAGCTCTGGGCCACGTCGCAGCCAAACCAGACCGGCAGGTTGTCGCGGAGCTGCGCGACCGCGAGCTCGCGCAGGCGGTCGAGGGGGAGGTTGAGGTAGCGGACCTGACCGTCCTCGACCACGTTGCCAAGGCGGCTGACGGTAAACGAGCGGCCAAAGGGCTTGTCGGGGGTGTTGGCCGAGATGACGCTCACGTAGTCGTCCACGTTCATGCCAACGCAGGTGTCAAAGAACTCGGTCGGCGTGAAGGTGCCGATCAGGGCGATCTTGTCGTCCTTGTCGCGCATGCGGACCTCAAAGGAGGTCGGGGGCTCGCCCAGGCAGGTGGTGAGCATGGAGTGAACCTCGCCCATCATCTCCTTCTTCATGTCGCGCAGGTCCTCCTCGCCGGCACCGCTCTCGGCGGTCTCGCGCAGGCGGCGTGCGGCGCCGCGCAGGTAGCGGGTGAGGTAGCGGTCAAGGTCAGCGGTGTTGCGCGAGCAGGCGGTCTCGGGCATGGCCTCCTTGGGCACCACTCCGTACTTCTTGACCAGGCTGCGGAACATGTCCCACTGGCCCCCGTCGGCGACGGGGTCGGTCAGCAGGAACATCATCAGGCGACCGGTCACGTCCTCGTCGAGGGTGTCCAGGACGTTCTCAAGGAACCAGTTGGCCTTCTCGAGCTTGTCAAAGAAGAGGGGATAGGCCTGCGAGAGCTCGAAGGTCTTGAGGTTGTAGCGCTTGATGATGCGGGAGCGGAACGTGTTGAGGCTCGCGAACATCCAGCAGCGGCCCGAGCGCTCCTGGTTGCAACGCTCGCCCTGCTTGACTTCGATGTCAAAGGTCATGGTGTTGGCGGCGACGGCCTCGCTCACACGTGCGACGGCGCGGATGCCCTGCGCGGTCACGGCGTGCTTGGCAACCATGTTCGCGCGGCTGGTCTTGAATTGGTCACGCGCGCTGGCCAGGTCATCGCTGGTGATGCTCTTCATAGGATCCATCTGGTTTCTCCTTACGTTGTGGCGGCGCTGCCGCCGAGTCAGACTATGCAAGGCTAGCACTCACGGGCGTGACGGGACGGCATGCCATGCGCTATTAACAGACTCATCAAGCTACCTCCTCATGCGTGATAGAATTCCTTAAAACGCAAGGAGGATCATGCCCATTGTCATCCCAGAGTTGCCTGCATACGCCACACGCGTCCTGAGCGTTCTCGAGGACGCAGGCTACGAGGCCTGGGTCGTGGGCGGATGGGTTCGCGACGCGCTTCGCGGATGCGACTCCCATGACGTTGACGTCTGCTCGAGCGCGCCCTGGCAGGAGGCTGCAGCGGTGCTCGAGGCAGCGGGCATCGACGTGCATCTGACCGGCACGGCGCACGGCACCATCACGGCCGTGATCGACCACAAGCCCGTCGAGGTGACCACCTATCGCGTTGAGAGCACCTATTCCGACCTTCGCCATCCCGACAGGGTGCAGTTCGTTGACGACGTGCGCCTTGACCTCGCGCGCCGAGACCTTACGGTAAACGCGATGGCGTTCCATCCCCAGCGAGGCCTGCTCGATCTGTTTGGCGGCTTCGAGGACCTCACTGACCACGTCATCCGCACGGTCGGTGACCCCCACAAGCGCTTTGGTGAGGACGCGCTGCGCGTGCTTCGCGCCGTCCGCTTTGCCTGTCGCCTTGGCTATCGCGTAGAGGATGCCACGGCCGCCGCGCTCGTGGACTGCGCGCCCGAGCTCGACCGCATCGCGCCCGAGCGCGTGGGTCAGGAGATGGACGGCATAGTGGCAACCGGCCAGCTCACGCGTGCCATGCGAGAGCACCGTGAGGTCATCTTTGCCGCCATCCCCGAGACGGCCCCCATGCTTGGCTTTGATCAGCGCAGCCCCTACCACTGCTTTGACGTGTGGGAGCACACCGTATGCGTGGTCGAGGGCGTGGCCACCTATACCGGGGGCCTTGCCTCCAATCGCCTGACCTGGGCGGCACTGCTTCATGACATTGGCAAGCCGCGGTCATACACCGTAGGCTCCAACGGTCAGGGCCACTTTTACGGTCACCCTGCCACGGGTGCCGACATGTCCGACCGTATCATGCGCCGCCTGGCCCTTCCGCTTGACGAGGTCCGTGCAGTCGTCGCCCTCGTGCGCTTCCACATGACCGTCCCGTCAAGGCCAGCCGCCACTCCGTGTCGCGCATGCTCTACGACATCGAGCGCGCCTGCCCGGGCGAGCTGCCCGCGCTGGGCCACGAGCTCCTGACCCTCAAGCGTGCCGATGCGAGTGCCAAGGCACCGGCATATCGTCGCTATGCCAACGACATCGACAAGGTCGAGCGTGTCCTGCGCCGCCTGTTCGAGGAGGACGCCCCCTACAACGTGCGGGGTCTTGCCATTACGGGTGCCGACGTCATGACTGCCTGTCACATGCGTCCCAACCCTGCCGTCGGGCTCGCCTTGGACGACTGCCTGCGCGAGGTCATGCACGGTCGTGTGGCCAACACCCGCGAGGCTCTTATCGACTGGCTCGAGCACTCACAGTACTCCCGCGCATAGCGTAGCGGCGGACTAGCCGTCGGTGCGCCCGCGCCGTCGCGTGAAAACGCGCAACAATCGCCGATTGTCAGAAACTATCCTGCGGAAATGTCCCGCGAGCGCCGATTGTTGCGCGTTTTTGGGTTGGCAGCCGGTCTAGCCCGATGTTCCTGCTCGGAGGCCGTCGAGAGAAAACGCGCAACAATCCATGGCTGCCAAGGCCCATCCTGCGGCGACGCCTCCGCCGCTGCCGATTGTTGCGCGTTTTTGAGAGGAGGGGTGGGGGAGCGTACCCTCCCAGGGCGAGAAGAGCCGTCCCGTGTCAGGCTATTCCTATGCGGAGAGCACCTGGTTGATCATCTTCTTGAGGTACACCGCATAGGTGGGGCTCTCGGCCCAGCGGCCTGCCAGCTGCTCTACCGTGGGCGCGCAGCCGCGCTGGATGGTCGCGGCACGCCCGTCTACCAGCGGGTGAGCCCAACCTGCGGTAGAGGCGTAGGCCTTGAGGTACTGGATGTGGGCGCGCACTCCCTCGCGGACGTTGCCGTAGCGTGCATACCCCGAGCCCGACGAAGAGATCAGCCCGCAGAAGTTGTAGCCCTCAAGGGCCGTCGACCCGCCGCGGTAGAGCCAGCCGGTCTCGTACATCTCCTGGGCAAAGGCGACCTCGGCACGCACGCCCTCGGCCGCCGCCTCCTGCACGACGATCTGGCAGAACTGGCCCAGGCTCGGGCATCCGCCGTTCGCAAGCTGGCCGGGGTAGCGCCCTGCCCCAACGGCACGGCTGTAGGCGCG
>CAJOGH010000100.1:0-4278 GCA_905233865.1 uncultured Atopobiaceae bacterium | reverse complement strand
CAGCCGCTCTGCACGAGTGCGTTGGACTCGTCGGCGTTGGTCGTAAAGTTGTGGGCTCCCGCCACCGCATTGGGGTTGTACTGGCGTAGCACGTCATAGGAGCCTGCCGAGTACCAGCCCACCCGCTCGTCGCGCCATCCCAGGCTCACGAGCGTGTTGCGCTCGTGGACGTCTGTCGTGTAGTGGTGGTCTCCCGCAAAGGGGTTGTACACGCGATACACCGGCACCGACGAGCTCGTGGGTGCAATCCAGCCGACACCCTCGTACATCCAGCCCGCGGCCGTGGTCGCATCGCGCTCCGCGGCACTTGCCGTGTAGAAGTGCTCGCCCGAGTTGGGGTTATACAGGCGGAACATCTCTTGGGTGGAGGCTGCCTCGGCCCTTGTGGGGGCAACGACGGCGCCGATTGCAAGAAGTGCGAGGGCAATGGTGGCCACAAGGGCGTTTGAGCTGCGTTTCATGGTGCCTCCCTGTTGCGATTGCCCAAATCATAGCAGGTTCGACGCGCACGCGGCCTGGCGTTGTCGCGGCATGTGCGCACTTCTGTCGTACAATCGACGGGAACGCCAACTTCAAGGAGCACGCATGACATCTGCCGACCCGGCACCCGTTCGACCCGCCCGCGTCCCGTATCTCGACTGGATCCGCGCGCTGGGCGCAATCGCCGTCGTCCTCCTTCACATGGAGGTTACCTCGGGGGCTGTCGAGGAGCTCGCTGCCGCCAACCCACTTGCCTTTGCCGTCGAGGACGCGCTCCTGGTCCCCCTGGCCCGCTGGGCGGTCCCTGTCTTCTTCATGGTCTCCGGCGCGCTCATGCTTGACCCCGCCCGCGAGATGGGCTGGCGCAAGATCGGACGCCACGTCTGGCGCATCGTCTTCGTCCTGCTCACCATTGGCCTGGGCTTCAACCTCGTCGAGCAGTTTGCCTCGGCGGGGACGTTTGGCCTCGCCCAGGTCGGCGGCGCTCTGCTTGACCTTGCGCGTGGCCAGAGCTGGGATCATCTCTGGTTCCTCTTTGAGCTCATAGGACTCTATGCCATCACGCCGGTCATCCGCCCCTGGGTAGAGCGCGCGAGCGGCCGCGAGCTGGGCGCCACGATCGCCGTCCTCTGGCTTCTGCTCTGCGTGATTCCCATGGTCAATGACCTTACGGGCCTTGAGCTCTACGGGTGGGTCAAGCTCTCCTATGCCGTTCCATACTACCTTGCGGGCTGGTTCTGCCGTCGCCATCTCGACCTTGACGCGCGAGTCTGTGCGGTGGGCATCGTCAGCATCGTGGCGGCCACCGTCCTCACGCGCTCGGGCATTCCCAACGCTGACGGTGCTCAGTTTCCCGAGTGGGCCTTCATGCTCCCGTACTCCATGTTCGTCTTCTGCGCTGTCAAACGTCTAGCTCCGTCGGAGCTCCCGCGCTGGGCCCAGGTGCTTGCCAGTTACAGCTTTGGCATCTACGTCCTTCACCCCGTCTTCAACCACGTGCTTGTTCGCGTGGTCGATGTCGCCACATGGCCGCTTGCGCTCGTCCAGATAGCGCTCGTGGTTGGGGGAGTGCTGCTCTCCGTTGCCCTTACATGGGTCCTGCGCCACATTCCGGTGTTTGCGAACAAGCTGTAGCGCCTACCGTTCGCCGGATAAGCCTTGTCTTCATACTAAGCTTTGCTTAAGCTACCAGTACCGGCTGACTCCGTAGGAGCACCGGACAAGAACATGCTGTCCTCTAGCAGGGGTGTTCGAGGAAGTGCTGTTCGACTGAGGGCGCTTGGCGCCTTCCGAGGGTGTCGTCTGGGGTGGGCGACACCCTTTCTCATGCCGATAAGAGCCTCGCAGTTCCCGGCTCTTATCGGCAAGAAGCGCGGGTGACAGGGAGACCCTGCCACCCGCGTCAAGTCGTTGCCGTTACGGCTAGCGCGCGTAGGTGCGCGGCGCCATCGTAAAGGTGCGCTCGCAGACCTCGTCGGAGCGGCGGATGGCGCGTAGGAGGAAGCCCCGCTTCTCGCTCTTGTTGGCCCGGTGCTTGACGGTGCCAGAGGTCTCGATGTCGTCGATGGTGCCCATAATCGTGCGCTCGTGGTCGATCGTTGCGGTGCTCATGCTACCCTCCCAAAGTCGAGGTCACGCCCTGTGCGCAACCGATTTCTGTGAGAGCCTAACATGCGCGAAACAAACTCGCAACACTCTTTTGGAAAATTCTTTGCGAATGGCCAAACTACAACTCAGGTTTGTGGCAAGCCCAGCTAAACCTAGTTCTTGTCCTGCGCCTTTGTGCGGTCGGCAGCCTTGGACGTGAAGACGATGCGCCCCGTGCGCTTGGTCACGCGCGCGCCGCCCTTGCCCATCTTGATGGTCGCCTGCTTGCGACCCGAGCGCTTGGGCTGCTTGCTCGGCTGGTCGTTTGGTGAGACCTTCCTGCCCAGCAGCTTGTTGACGCGCACGTAGATGCTCTCCCGGCTGTGCGAGCGCAGGCCAAGGATCGGCGCGGAGAGGATCGTGGGGCCAAAGAAGGTGACGATGCGCCAGATGAGGTAGCCGGCCGTGGCAGAGGTGCCAAAGAGTGGGCCGTAGAACAGGGCAAAGCCCGCCTCGGCACCGCCCGTGCCGCCGGGCAGGGGCACGGAGCTCGCGACCATCTGGACCATGGAGCCCGCAGCCATGCATGCCAGGAAGTCCGCCTCGATGCCAAAGGCGCGCAGGACGAACCAGGGAATCATGTACAGGCACGCGAGCTGGGCCATCGTGATGATGAGCGTGATGACCATGTCGGGAATGTGGGTGGCGGCCATCTTGAAGCTCGCGGCGAACTCGTCGACCTGCACGTTGACCGTCTCGTACCAGCGGTCGTAGTCCTTGACCCAACCGCGGCGGTACACAAAGCTGAGCAGGGCGTTGCCCACGCGCTTGACCAGGCCGGGGCACAGACAGACGCCAAACAGGACGATGAGCTGGCAGAAGTGCGCAAAGAAGACGACCAGGTTGAGGAAGACGATGTCGCCGTAGGTGTCCAGGAAGAACTGGAACTTGGCAAGCAGCATGATGGCGGCAAAGAGCACCACGCCAAACTGGAACATGATGAAGCGCGTGAACTGCGTGGCGCTTGCCTCGCCGGCGTCCAGGCCCGTGCGCATGAGGCGGTATATCTGGGAGGGGATAGCGCCTGCCATCATGGGCGTGAGGTTGCCAAAGAAGATGCCGCTCGCCTCGACGCTCATGAGGTCGCGGATGCCCACGGGCGAGTCGTGGTCCAGGTAGACGGCAACCACGTAGGCCGCGACGCCAAAGATGAAGTAGAGGCCGTAGCAGCCGCAGGCCGCTCCGACCCAGCCCAGGTCAACGTGGGAGAGGGCTTCGACGAACGTACCCATCTGTCCGGACACGACGAGGTAGATGATGTAGATGACGACGATGGCGCCCAGGAACTTGGCGCCCTTGCGCGCCTGCGCGTCGCGGTCACGCTCCTCCTCGGCGCCCGACTTCTTGGGCTTCTTGCCCGAGCTGCCCGACTTCTTGGGCTTGGGCGCCTGGCGCGGCGCACCAGCGACGGTGGGCTTGGGGGCCTTGGGCGCCTTGGGCGCGCCGGCAACGCGAGGCTTGGGTGCCTTTGGCGCGCGCTTCTTCGAGCTGGCCTGCTTGGCACCGGTCGCATCCGCCGTGGCGGCTGGCGTGGGTGCTGCTGGCTCTTGTCTCTTGTCGTCCATGGCCTTCCTTATGTAGGTGCACGGTATTGCTATTTTACTTCAATGCCGCAGGGCGCAACCAGCATGCCACACACCGACCACGGGACCCGCTGCGGCAGATGCTCATTGGTATACTTTTGTAGTTGCTTATAGCCAATGAAAGGGGTAAGGATGCAGAAGTTCGTAACCGACGACTCGTTCTGGGAGATCTTCCCCGACGCCGCGATTGGCGTGCTGTCCTTCTCGGGCGTCCAGGAGGCGCGCGAGCTGTCCGACGAGGAGGCACTCGAGGTCCGCAAGATGCTCGCTCGCGCCAACCGCGAGGCCGAGAAGTACGTGGAGAACACGACCATCTCCAAGAACCCCGTGCCCGCCGCCTGGCGCGCGGCCTACCAGAAGTTCCCCACCAAGCGCGGTGCCCGCTGCGCCCTGGAGAACCTGCTCAAGCGCATCCTCAAGGACAATCCCGTGGGGACGATCGCGCCGTCGGTGGACATCACCAACTCTATCTCGCTGCGCTATGCCTTCCCCATTGGCGTCGAGAACCGCGATGCCTTCGTGGGTGACCTGCGCCTTGGCACGATGAAGGGCGGCGAGGAGTTCCTGC
>CAJOGH010000099.1 GCA_905233865.1 uncultured Atopobiaceae bacterium | reverse complement strand
TGTCATGGGCAGAGCCGGAGCGCAGGCCGGCCGCGGTGGCGGTAAGCTCCGCGGCAGCGTCGGACGTGGACGGGGCGGAGGCGTCCCCGCCCTGCGCGGGCGTACCCTGTCCTGGCTGCGACGCATCGGCCGTGCCGCCCGTTGCGGCGGCGCCGGTAGTGGCGGCCTGGTCGGCAGCGGTGCCTTGCGCAGTGGCGGCGCCCATGGCCTGCGGACGCGCGTGCCCCGCATGCTCCGTCGCGGCGGCAGGCGCACCCGCCGACTGCGAGGTCGTTGCCAGGATGCCCGCGGGAACGGCTCCGCTGAAGACGACCGCGCACGCGACGATGACGGCTACGACGATGGCGGCAAAGACGCAGACCAGCGCGATGTCGGTGCGGCGCGAACGCTCGAGCTCCTCGTCGGTCTCGGGCACGTCGTCGACGGCCGGAGCGTCGCCAGCGACAGGCGCGTCGCCGGCGTCGGGCGCGTCGTCAGTGACGCGCACCTCGGCCAGCGACTCCTGGTCCTCTAGGCTCTTGTCGCCCTCCTGGGGCAGATCAGATGCCATACCAGCTGACGCCTTCCGAACGCCAACCCAGGCCTATGAGCACGTCGTTCTCATGGCGGTCGAGGGTGTAGTTGTGGTTACAGCTGTAGGCGTTGGGATTGTACTGGCGCAGCAGCGGCTTGCCCGAGTTGGGTCCTGAGTACCAACAGATGCCCTCGTAGGTCCAGCCGATCACCATGAGGTAGCTGCGCTCGGTCGCGCTCATGGTGTAGTGGTGCTCTGACCCGTTGGGGTTGTACAGGCGGTAGACCGGGCGCGAGTTCTTCTTTGGCGCGACCCACGCCACGCCCTCGTAGGTCCACCCCGCGTCGATGAGGTTGTTGCGCTCGCCAATCTGGAGCGTGTAGAAGTGCTCTCCCGTGTTGGGATTGTACATGCGGTGGGCCTGGCCTCCCATGTAGCCAAAGTCGGACTGGCTGAACAGGCCAATCCAGCGGGCCTTGTCGCCAAAGAAGACGTTAGCGTCAAGCGGGCCAAAGCCGTTGAGGTAGGTCTGGGAAGAGTACTGGTGCATGAGCAGGTTGTGGCCCCAGGCTCCCCATGCGGTACTGGACTGCCAGGGGTTGGAGATGTAGCCGTCGACGTCGCCGATCGCCTTGTACTGCGCGCCCCAGAGCGGGTAGCGCGCGGCGGTGGCCGACCAGTCGTAGTCCTGCGTGACGGCCTTTGACATGTAGATGCCCGGCGTGGTGCCGGTCCGACGGTAGACCTCGTCCAGGAAGGCCTTGGCCCAGCCGGGGCCCATGCCCAGCGCGTCGTCGTCGCCGTTGTTCTCCCAGTCCAGGAAGAGCGTGGCGCGGCTCAGGTAGCCGGTGCTGCGAACCGTGTCCACAAAGTAGCGGGCCTGGTCCTCGGCGTTGCCGTTCTGGCCGCCGCGCATGTAGGACCACTCGCTGTTGACAAAGTGGTAGAAGCCGATGAGCTTGTCCTGGCGCAGAGCCCAGTCAGCCTCCTCCTTGCAGTAGGGGTTCTGGTAGGTGGTGCCCTCGGTTGCCTTGACGATGGCAAAGTCGCCAGGGAGGTTGCGGTCGAGGATGCCGTCCTCGGCGGTGCCCGAGAAGATGTCTATGCCGTGCATCGTGGCCGCGTGCGCCGTGGCAGGCAGGGCGACGGCGGCGGCAAACAGGGCGACGAGCGCGAGCGCAAACGCGCGGCGCAGGTTGATGGACAAGGTCATGAGAACCCCCTAGTCAGTGTCGGTGGTGTCCCACCCGGCAACATGGCCTCTCTGCGACCACCCGCGACGGGCAGCCAGCACTAGCTCAATGATACCAACCACGATGAGCGGTAGCGACAAGAGCTGGCCCATGGTCACAAAGCCAAACAGGTAGCCCAACTGGGCGTCGGGCATGCGGACGAACTCCACGGCAAAGCGGAAGACGCCGTAGAGCACGAGGAAGGTGCCGAGGAAGGTGCCCTGTGGGCGCGGCGGGTTCTTGCGCGAGAGGGCAAACAGGACGATGAAGATGACAAGGCCCTCCAGCAGCGCCTCGTAGAGCTGGGAGGGGTGACGGGCCACGTTGCCGCCGGTCTCAAAGACGACGGCCCAGGGCAGGTCGGAGGGCTTGCCCCAGAGCTCGCCGTTGACGAAGTTGGCGCAGCGGCCAAAGAAGAGGCCCAACGGGGCGGCGATGACGCCCAGGTCAATCATGGTGCGGATGGAGATGCCCAGCGTGCGGCAGGCGATGCTGCCGCCCACAATGGCGCCGACCAGGCCGCCGTGGAAGCTCATCCCGCCCTGGCTGAGCATGAAGATCTCAAGCGGGTTCTGCAGGTAGTAGCCCGCACCGTAGAACAGCACGTAGCCCAGGCGTGCGCCGACGATGACGCCGAGGGCGATGCCCACTATGACGCTCATGATCTCGTCGGCGTCCAGCTTGAGGCGCCAGCGGTTCTGCAGCTTGTAGATGATGACGCCACCCAGCACGAAGGCCAGCAGGTAGGCAAGGCCGTACCAGTGCACCTGCAGGGGACCCAGCGAGATGGCGACCGGGTTGAGCGAGTGGTAGATGTCGTTGAGGGTCATGCGAGCGACTACCCCTCCAGCTGGTGGGAGGGCGTGGCTCCGACCTGACCCTGGTAGTGGCTGCCCAGGTTGGGCGAGCCGTAGGGACGGTCGACCGGCGACGACATGGTCTCAAAGCACATCTGACCGATCCTCATGCCGGGATGCAGGAGGATGGGGAGGTTGGCCACGTTGGAGAGCTCAAGGGTCAGCTCGCCGTCCCAGCCGGGATCAACGTAGCCGGCGGTGGAGTGGATGAGCAGGCCAAGGCGGCCCAGCGTGGACTTGCCCTCAAGGCGGCCCAGGATGTCATCGGGGATGGCGATGCGCTCCAGGGTGGTGCCCAGGGCAAACTGGCCGGGGTGCAGCACGAAGGTGCCGCCCATCTCCACGTCGATGGACTCGGTGATGTCCTCGTCCAGGTTGGCGGGGTCGATGAAGGCGCTCGTGGAGTCGCGGAACACGCGGAAGTTGGTGCCCAGGCGCACGTCAACGGAGGCAGGCTGGATGTCTTGCTCGTTGAGCGGGTCGATGACGATGCGGCCCTCGTCCATGTGGCGCTTGATGTCGCGATCGGAGAGGATCATGAGATCTCCCATAGGTCTCGGCGACGCTCGCGCGCCGCGATTTGCACGAGGGCGCGTCTGCCCACGTGAGATACAACCTGGAAGTATAAAGCATGAGCGCCCCCGCGTGCGAACGCGAGGACGCTCAATCGTGCGTAAGGTGCGTAAGCGTGCGCCTAGACCGTCTGGACGCGCGTGACGCCAGGCACGTTCTCCTTGAGGATGCGCTCGATGCCGCTCTGCACGGTGATGGTGGACAGCGGGCAGCCGGCGCAGGCACCGGTGAGCTCCAGGCTCACGACGCCCTCCTCGTCGACGCCCTTGTACACGCAGTCGCCGCCGTCGGCCTGAAGGCGCGGGCGCACGACGTCGATGGTGGCCTCGAGCAGCTTCTCGTCGACCTCGATGGTGTCAGACATATCTCCTCTTTCCCGCCCGTGTGGGCTGGTCGGTTTTCGGCTTGCGTAGTTATACCCCATCTCGCCGCAGGTATTCAAGAGCAAGCTGGAACAGGGCGCGCGCTTCCGTTCCAGTCAGAAAGCGCGGCGGGACCACCCCAGAACGTCATATGGTGCAAAACGGCCCTCCGGCGTTCCATTTAACGCGCTGGGGTGGCGTTTTCGCCTCTGCTGGGAGGTCGTACCACACACCCGTTCATAAAAGGCCAGGTGACAGCCTTGTGCTCTTATCGGCATGGCGAGAAGAGCGCGAAGTCGCAGCGATTTTGCCACCCTGGCGGGTACCTTCGAACAAGAATGGCCCCGAATGCACCATATGACGCGCTGGGGTGGCTAAATCATGAGGAGAGACTGACGCATGCTCCCAAACGCGGTCGCCCGAAACGGCCGCAAAGCTGGAACTGGGACCCCGTAAATATCAACTATTGTACGAGACAAGTACTCTGTCCATTTGTCTCTTACAAGTTTTATCGGACGCGGGAGAAGAGGTGGCCGGTGGTGGTGCCGGGAAGGGCGCGGGCGGGAGCTTGCCCACGCGAGATGGCGACAAGAGCCTCGCGAACGCGCGTCACCTCGGCAGCACAGGTGTCCACGTCCAAGAGCGTCGCGTCCACAAGCGCGCGGCGCACGCCTGCGCCCACGAGCTCAGGCAGGTGCTCGGTCAGGTCGAGCGGACGCCCGGCGTAGATGCGCGAGCGCCCGTGCACG
>CAJOGH010000098.1:9527-14087 GCA_905233865.1 uncultured Atopobiaceae bacterium | reverse complement strand
GAGCTCGGGTGCGGGCTTGATCACGCGCACGCGGTAGATGTGCTCGATGGCGCGGAGCTGCTCGTAGGTGCCGGCGTCAAGCGGCTCGTCCGTGTCGACCATCGTGTAGGCGTTCTCGCCGTTGGCCTCGTTGGCCAGGCGCTGGATGTTCACGTTGCGCTGCGCCAGGATGTGCGTGATCTGGCCCAGCATGTTGGGGACGTTGGCGTGCAGCGCCGCAAAGCGCCCGCCGTAGCGGCACACGCCCAGGTTGCAGTTGGGGTAGTTGACCGAGTTGGTGATGTTGCCGTTCTCCAGGTAGTCCTTGAGCTCGGTGATGGCCATGTCGGCGCAGTTGGCCTCGGCCTCGTCGGTGCCGGCGCCCGCGTGCGGGGTCACGGTGGTGTTGGGCATCGCGAGCACCTTGGGCGTGGCAAAGTCGGAGGCAAAGCGGGCGATCTTGCCGCTCTCGAGGGCCGCCGCAACGGCGTCCTCGTCGATGATGGTCTCGCGTGCGTAGTTGATGAGGACCGCGTTGTCGTTGAGCAGCGCGATCTGGTCGGCGCCGATCATGCCGATGGTGTCCTCCTTTGAGGGCACGTGCAGGGTGAGGTAGTCGCAGCCGCGGCACAGCTCCTCGAGCGACTCGGTGCGGTGGACGTTGCGGCTCAGCTGCCAGGCGTGCTCGACGGAGAGGTAGGGGTCGTAGCCGTAGACCTCCATGCCCAGCGCGTCGCAGGCGTTGGCCACCTTGGAGCCCACGCTGCCCAGGCCCACGACGCCAATCTTGCGGCCCAGGACCTCGCGGCCCACGAAGGCCTTCTTGGCTGCCTCGGCCTCCTCGTAGACGTTGGCGTCGCCCTCGTGCTCGCGGCACCACTGCATGCCGCCCAGGACGTCGCGGGAGCTCACCAGCAGGATGCCGATGACCAGCTCCTTGACGGCGTTGCATCGCGCTGTGGTTAAACCGGCGTGTTGAAGACGACGATGCCCTGACGCGCGAGCTCGGCGGAGGGGATGTTGTTGACGCCCGCGCCGCAGCGCGCGATGGCACGGATGGAGGAGGGCATCTGCACGCCGTGGATGTCGGTTGAGCGCATGAGGATGGCATCGGCATCCTCCATGTCCTGTACGAACTCGTAGCCCTCGCCAAAGCCGACCTTGCCGTCCTTGGTGATGTCGTCGATGACCTTGATGCGTCGCATGGGTGCTCCTTTGCTGGCGCGAGCGCGCCGAGATGGGTGAGTGGGTCTGGGGTCGCCGGGGGCCAGGTGTGTGGCCACGCCGGCTTCTAAGATCGAGAAGAGCCACCCATCTGGGACTCGAAGTCCCTCATGAAGGATGCGAGCGCCTCGGCGCTGGCAGGCTCCACGGCGTTGTAGAGGCTGGCGCGGATGCCGCCTGCGGCGCGGTGGCCCTTGACGCCCACCAGCCCGTGCTCGCTAGCGCTGGCCACGAACTGGGCGTCCAGCTCGGGCGTGGGACAGCGGAAGGTCACGTTGCAGATGGAGCGCGAGCCGGGCTGGGCGACGCCCTGGTAGAGGTCGGAGGCATCGATGATGTCGTAGAGCATGTCGCTCTTTGCGCGGTTGCGCTCCTCCATGGCAGCCACGCCGCCTTGGGCGGCGACCCAGTCAAAGACCTTGCCGCACAGGTAGATGCCAAAGGTGTTGGGCGTGTTGTACATGGAGCCCGCTCCTGCCTGGGTGGCCCAGCTCATGTAGGTGGGGCAGATGTCCAGGGCAGGGGAGTCGCCGATGAGGTCCTCGCGCGCGATGACGATGGTGACTCCGGCGGGGCCGGCGTTCTTCTGCGCACCGGCATAGATGACGCCGTAGCGGCTCACGTCCGCGGGACGCGCCAGAAAACAGGAGCTCATGTCGCTCACCAGCGGCACGTCACCGGTGTCCGGCAGCTCGTGGTACATCGTGCCATAGATGGTGTTGTTCTCGCAGATGTGCAGGTAGTCCGCGCTCTTGTCGACCTGGTAGGTTGCGGAGTCGCAGATGCGGTCGAAGGCGGTGTCCTCGCTTGTGGCCGCGACGCGCGCCTGGCCGTACTTGGTCGCCTCGGCCCAGGCCTTCTTTGCGAAGGAGCCAGTCACGAGGTAGTCGGCGCGTCCGGTGCGCATGAGGTTGAGGGGGATGGCTGCAAACTGGAGCGTGGCGCCACCCTGCAGGAACATGACGCGGTAGTCGCTGGGGATGTCCAGCAGCTCGCGCAGGCTTTGCTCTGCGTGATCATAGATTTCCTGGTAGTTGGCGCTTCGGTGGCTCATCTCCAGCACGGACATACCGGTGTCGCCGTACTCGACGAGCTCGGCGGCAACCTCCTCAAGCACGCCGAGGGGCAGCGCGGCCGGTCCAGCTGCAAAGTTGTGCACGCGAGCCATGAGTCCTCCGTCCGGGTTCGCTCTGGTCGTCGGCTCTCGTAAGAGACTACTGATGTGTGTGACATGATAGCCGCCCGCGTGAGCGTGGGGGCGATGGTTTATGCGCGCGAAACACGTACGGAGCGAGGCTCCGCGAGGGCGTGCACACTGTGCAGGCGCCTTATCCCTGCCGCTGGGGAATTATTGTGAAAAAGTAAACCGGGGTAAATTCTTGCAAGACTGGTACAACGCATAACCTATACTGCTTGTTAGACACGGCTAATTCACGGTCACTGCGCAGGTGCGCAGGCCAGGAAAGGACATCATGGAGAACATCATGACCCTCAACGGTAACGCCCAGGCGGGGCAGGCGCCCATGCCTCACGGCGCTCAGCTGCCTCTCTCCATGGTCCATGCGGGCGAGACCGTGCAGGTGCTTAAGGTTCGAGGCACCTCCGAGATGCGCAACCACCTGGCCGAGCTTGGCTTTGTCCCCGGCGCCGAGGTGCACGTGGACTCTGCGAGCTCGGGTGACGTCATCGTGATCGTCAAGGGTGCCCGCGTGGCGCTCAACAAGCAGGTCTCGTCGCATATCGTGACCGTCTAAATCGGGGTTTTGATAGCGCGGGCCCCAGGCCCGCTGTGTGTGAAAGGGGATAGGTTTGTCAACGCTCAAGGATGTCAAGGTGGGGCAGAGCGCAACGGTCGCCAAGCTGTGTGGCACCGGTGCGGTCAAGCGTCGCATCATGGACATGGGCCTTACCAAGGGCACCGAGGTCAAGGTCGTCAAGGTCGCGCCGCTCGGCGATCCGCTCGAGCTCAACGTTCGTGGCTACGAGCTGTCCATCCGCAAGGAGGAAGCTGCCAACATCGAGGTCACGAACATCGTCTAACCTCGCAAGAACGGGCCCGCTGGGCCTATTTCTTCGAGCCTGAAGTTAACCTTGGCTTACTAAGTGAACGAAACTGATATCTACGACAGGAGTTCCAAGACAATGGCAACGAAAGCGCACATCGCCCTAGCGGGTAACCCGAACTGCGGCAAGACCACGCTGTTCAACTCGCTCACGGGCTCCAACGGCTACGTGGGCAACTGGCCCGGCGTCACGGTGGAAAAGAAGGAGGCTGCCTGGGCAAAGGACAAGGAGGTCATATTCACCGACCTCCCGGGCATCTACTCGCTGTCCCCCTACAGCCCCGAGGAGGTCGTCTCGCGTGACTACCTTATCGATGGCGATGCCCAGGCGGTCATCGACCTCATTGACGTGACCAACCTCGAGCGCAACCTCTACCTTGCCACCCAGGTCCTCGAGTGCGGCGCGCCCGTCGTCGTGGGCCTCAACATGTGCGACCTGCTGGAGAAGAGCGGCGACAAGATCGACGTCGAGGCGCTCTCCGCAAAGCTGGGCGTTGACGTGGTCAAGGTCTCCGCCCTTCATGAGGACAACGTTGACGAGCTGGTCAACCGTGCCGTCGCGCTTTCCGCCGACCCCACTCCCGCCAAGCCGGCCGTGACCTTTTCCAAGGGCGTCGAGGACGCGCTGTCCACGATTGCCGACGGCATCAAGGACCAGGTGCCGGCCAACCTCCTGCGCTGGTACTCCATCAAGGTCTTCGAGCGCGACGCCGAGGCCATCAAGCCCATCGGCCTGACCGACGACGAGGTCAAGGCCTTCGAGCCCGCCATCGAGGCGGTCGAGAAGAGCCTCGACGACGATTCCGAGTCGATTATCACGGCGGAGCGCTACGACTGGATCGGCGAGGTCGTCTCCACCGCGGTCGTCAAGGCGCCCCCGGTCAAGACCACGACCGAGAAGATCGACTCGATCGTGACCAACCGCTGGCTGGGGCTTCCCATCTTTGCGGCCATCATGGTCCTCGTCTACTTCCTTGCCGTGTCCACCGTGGGCACCTGGGGCACCGACTGGGCCAACGACGGCGTCTTTGGCGAGGGCTGGTGGCTCTTTGGCATCGGCTCGGCAGAGTACGACGCCGCCATGAGCGAGGCGGGCCTTGCCGGTGACAACTTCCAGAACTACGACACCAAGATTGCCTCCTACCTCACGCAGGGCGAGCTCCAGGGCATCAGCCCCGAGGCCGCGGCTGCCGACATCGAGGCCGGCGAGTACGACTCCAAGTCCGTCGAGGCCTTCAAGCGCGACACCGCTGCCGCGGGCGTCATGGCGGTCGCTCCCGCCATGGACGAGGAC
>CAJOGH010000098.1:4397-9384 GCA_905233865.1 uncultured Atopobiaceae bacterium | reverse complement strand
GCCTCCTTTGGCATCTGGATCCCGGGCGTCCCCGTCATCGTGGGCGGCTGGCTTGAGTCTGCTGGCGCCTCCGACCTGGTCAAGTCCCTCGTGCTCGACGGCATCGTGGGCGGCGTCGGCTCCATCCTGGGCTTCCTGCCCCAGATGTTCGTCCTGTTCATCATGCTGTGCTTCCTCGAGGACTGCGGCTACATGAGCCGTGTGGCCTTCGTCATGGACCGCGTGTTCCGTCGCTTTGGCCTGTCTGGCAAGTCGTTCATCCCCATGCTCATCAGCTCGGGCTGCGGCGTCCCCGGCGTCATGGCCACCAAGACCATCGAGAACAAGTCCGACCGCCGCATGACCGCCATGGTCACCACCTTCGTGCCCTGCGGCGCCAAGCTCCCCATCATCGCGCTGCTGATGGGCGCCCTCGTGGGTGGCGCGCAGCACTGGTGGATCGCCCCGCTCTTCTACTTCATGGGCATCACCGCTGTCATCATCTCCGGCATCATGCTCAAGAAGACCAAGCCCTTTGCGGGCGAGCCCTCACCGTTCGTCATGGAGCTGCCCGCCTACCACATGCCGGCGCTCAGGTCTTGGTTCCTTCACGTCTGGGAGCGCTGCGCCGCCTTTGTCAAGAAGGCTGGCACGATCATCTTTGCCAGCTCCGTGCTCATCTGGTTCCTGTCCAACTTTGGCACCTTCGAGGGCACCTTTGGCTACCTGCCCGAGATTGCGGCCGATATCGAGAACTACCAGAGCTTCTCGCTCCTCGCGGCCGTGGGTGGCGCGCTCGGCTTCATCTTTGCCCCGCTCGGCTGGAGCTCCTGGGAGGCCGTCGCCTCGACCATCTCTGGCCTGATCGCAAAGGAGAACCTCGTCTCCACCTATGGTGTTCTGTTTGGCATTGGCGAGGCCACCGAGACCTCGACTGCCCTGTGGGCTGCCTTTAGCTCCATGTTCGTTGACGGTGCCGGCATCATGCACGTGGCCGCGATGTTCTCGCTGGTCGCCTTCAACCTGCTGTGCGCCCCCTGCTTTGCTGCCATGGGCGCCATCCGCAGGCAGATGGACAACGACACCAAGTGGTGGCTCGCCGCCCTGGGCTACGAGTGCGCCTTTGCCTGGGTCGTCGCGCTCATCATCTTCAACGTGGGCGAGCTCATCGTCTTTGGCACCTTTACGGTGTGGACGGGCGTGGCCTTCGTGGCCCTGGCGCTCATGCTGTTCCAGCTGTTCCGTCCCATGCCCAAGTACGACAAGAGCGACAACAAGATCCTCTCCGACCTTAGTCAGGAGCGCTCGTAGCAAGACCGCTTAACTCTGCTCACGCGCGGGCACCTCTCCTCTCCCTCGTGCCGTGAGCCTCTCATGCGTGCCCCGGACCGCCTGTCCTCCTTCCTGCAAGGCAGCCCGGGGCACGTTGCGCTTTAGGCTTGTACGCGTAATGCGCACTAAGCTTTCTTTGGCTTACGTTTGCCCAGATAACCTATTTGACAGTTGATGTATTTCTGCAATAAGTGCGCAATACAGGTCGATAAGAGCGAAGGACCCCACGCCCACAACAAAAGCCCTGAGCACAGGGGACAGTTCTGTGTGCACCTGGGGTGCGGTGCACACAGAACTGTCCCCTGTGCTCATATGTCGGGCGGAGCGCTCGCGGAGCAGCTTTCGCGGAGAGAGGCGGCGTTCGAGCCGGGGCGCGCCAGCGTCCTGGCTCGAACGTTGCGAGCCAGCCGCCTCTCGCAGTGGAAGCGGGTGCGCAGCGGCTGACGCGCGCTTTTTGCGCGGCAGCTCGCCGACGCACGACATATGGGCGGCGCCCACGACAGGAGATGCCGGAGCCCCACAACAAAAGCCCCGCCGGGAGGTCAGGTCCCGACGGGGCTCGCAGTCTACTATGGGGTAAGACTACTTGGCCTTGCCCTGGTTGGCGACGGCGTTGATCTTGGCCTCGATCGTGGCGGCATCGCCGATGTAGTGCTTGTCGACGATGTTCCAGTCCTTGTCAAAGGTGTAGGCCAGGGGCACACCGGTGGGGATGTTGACCTCGAGGATCTCCTCGGGGGTGAGGTGCTCGAACTGCATCACGAGGGCGCGCAGGCTGTTGCCGTGGGCAGCGATGAGGACGCGCTTGCCAGCCTCCATCTGGGGCTTGATGTTCTCCTCAAAGTAGGGCCAGGCGCGGGCGATGGTGTCCTTGAGGCACTCGGTGTAGGGGAGCTGATCCTGGGGCACGTCGCGGAACATGTCCTGGACGTGGGGGTCGCGCTCATCGCCGGGCTCCAGCGCGGGAGGCTGGACGTCAAAGGAGCGACGCCAGATCTTGACCTGCTCCTCGCCGTGCTCGGCGGCGGCGTCGGCCTTGTTGAGGCCCTGGAGAGCACCGTAGTGGCGCTCGTTGAGGCACCAGGTCTTGGTGACGGGCAGCCAGACGCGGTCCATCTCGTCCAGGACGATGTTCAGCGTGTGGTTGGCGCGCTTGAGAAGCGACGTGAAGCACATGTCAAAGTCGAAGCCCGCCTCCTTGAGGGCGCGGCCGCCGGCGGCAGCCTCCTTGCGACCGGTGTCCGTGAGGTCCACGTCGGTCCAACCGGTAAAGAGGTTGAGCTTGTTCCACTCGCTCTCGCCGTGACGGATGATGACGAGCTGCATGGTGTCGTCTGCCATGACTCTCCCTTCGCGCCCCGCAGGGCTTGTCTCAAATAACACAGCACTGCCATTATGCCACCCCCATATCACGATTGGCCGCGTCTTTGCAGCTTTGGTAGACGATGCACACACGCGCGGGCAGTGGGGTATAGTTTGCTTAGGTTAACTAATGCCGGAGGCTCCGGCGAAGGGATACGAGCTCATGTCTGCAGTCGATATCGTCATCATCGCGGCCGTCGTGCTGGCCGTGGCACTCATTGCCAAGTCCTTTATCGATAAGAGCAAGCGGGGTGCGTGCTCGGGGTGTTCCAGCGAGGGGGCGTGCGACGCGCGCGAGACGGGCTGCTGCTCCGCCGCCCAGGACATGGTCGCTGACGCCCGCGCCGCCGTGGAGCGCGCCCGCGAGGATACGCGCTAGCGCGTCGGACTTGTTTCAGGTTTCATAGGGGTAACACGCGCGAAACACGTATATGGCAAAGTCATGGGTGCAAGAAATCACCTCGCTAACGTGGAGGCACGCATGACCGACCGGCGTGACATCGACTTTGTCCTTCATACCATCGAGAAGCGCGACGTGCGCTTCGTGCGTCTTTGGTTCACCGACGTCCTTGGCAACCTCAAGTCCTTTGCGGTGTCGCCCGAGGACCTGGAGGAGGCCTTTGACGAGGGCATAGGCTTTGACGGCTCGGCGGTGGACGGAACGGTCCCGCCCGAGGAGTCGGACATGCTCATCTTCCCTGACCCCGCTACCTTCCAGCTGCTTCCCTGGCGTCCCAAGGAGGCTGGCGTGGCCCGCATGATCTGCAACGTGCGCACGCCTGACGGCCAGAGCTTTGCCGGTGACCCCCGCGCGTGCCTGCGCCACATGTTCCACCGTGCCGAGTCCAAGGGCTACCTCTTTAACGTTGGTCCCGAGCTCGAGTACTTCTATTTTGGCGACTCGGTCGACCCCGTGCCGCAGGACAATGCGGGCTACTTTGACCTGACGCCCTACGACTCCTCGCGCGACCTGCGCCGCAACACGACGCTCATGCTCGAGAAGATGTCCATTCCCGTGGCGTACTCCTACCATGACGCCGCGCCCTCGCAAAACGGCATCCAGCTGCGTTACTCCGAGGCCCTGACCTGTGCCGACAACATCATCACGGCGCGTCAGGTCATCAAGCAGTGCGCCTACAACGCAGGCCTCTACGCCTCGTTCATGCCCAAGCCGCTCACCAACGAGTTCGGCTCGGCGCTCTTCCTGCACCAGTCCATCTTTGACCGCGAGGGCAACAACCTGTTCTACTCCAGTGACGACAGCGACGGGTCGCACCTCTCGTCCATCGCGCGCCACTACATCGCTGGCATCCTGCGCTATGCACGCGAGTTCTCGCTGGTCACCAACCCCACGGTCAACTCCTACAAGCGCCTGCTGGCCGCCAGCCAGGTGCCCATCAGCGCCACCTGGGGCCTGCGCAACCGCTACGCGATGGTGCGCGTTCCCACCTACAAGCCGGGCAAGGAGAGCGCCACGCGCATCGAGCTCCGCTCGCCCGACCCCACCTGCAACCCCTACCTTGCGCTCACGGCCACGCTTGCGGCTGGCATCCGCGGCATCGAGGAGCAGCTCCAGCTTCCGCCGGAGGCCTCGATCGCGCACCGCATGACGCCGGCCGAGCTTGCTGCCCAGGGTATCGACCCGCTTCCGCACGACTTGGGCGAGGCCATCGACTGCTTTGAGGGCTCCGAGCTCATGCGCGAGGTCCTGGGTGACCACATCTTTGCCTACCTGCTCGAGACCAAGCGAGCGGAGTGGGAGGAGTACTCGTCCACGGTCACGGACTGGGAGCGCAAGAAGTATTACGCTGGCTACTAGCGGCCAATGGTGGATAATGGGTGCTGGTTGACGCACTAAGTTGGGAGACAACTATGAATGGACCAGCCCCACGAAGACTCATGGCGCCCCTGGTGGGAGCGCTTGTCGCGCTCGTCTGCCTCGTCGGCGCGCCTGCATATGCGGACACGTACAACACGGTCACGCCCGGCAGGCTCACGGTCGCGAGTGACCTGGCGTACCCGCCGCTTGAGTTCATCCCCGACGGCTCGACCGAGCCGCAGGGCTTTGAGATTGACCTTGTCAACGAGGTGGCACGTCGCTGCGGGCTCACCGTATCCTGGCTTCCCGCGCAGAAGTTTGACACCATCGTGCCGATGATCAAGCAGGGCGGCAAGGCCGACCTTGGCGCCTCCGCCTTCACGATCACCGACGAGCGCAAGAAGGAGGTCGACTTCTCCGAGCCCTATATCGACTCCAACCAGGGTATGGTCACCCGCAAGGACTCGAACGCCACGTCGACCGACCAGCTCAATC
>CAJOGH010000098.1:0-4355 GCA_905233865.1 uncultured Atopobiaceae bacterium | reverse complement strand
CGTGAGAACCTGCCTGCCGCGCAGGTGGTCGCCCTCGACGACGCCATTCAGGCGTGCACCGGATGCAGCACGGGCCTCTATGACGCGGTCGTGGCAGACCTGCCCGTGCTCCTGCACCTTTCCTCGTCCTACCCCGACCTGGCCCTGAACAAGCAGATTCCCACGGGCGAGCGCTACGGCCTCGTGCTCTCCAAGTCCAACCCCGAGCTCACGGCAGGCGTCAGCCGCGCCATCCGTGACATGAAGGACGACGGCACGATCAGCTCCCTCGAGGTCCAGTGGTTTGGTGAGCTCTTGTCGACCGCGGGCACCTCGACCGAGGCGGGCGCCACCTTCAAGGTCTCGTCCTGCACGGCACGCCCCAACGAGGACGGCACGTCCAACGTGATAGGTGGCGAGCCCACGCGCCTGACCTTCGAGGCCTATGCCGGCGCAGAGGAGCAGGTCACTTCCGTCACGCTGAACATGCCCGATGGCGGCTCCTTTGACGGCAGCTCCGTGGGCGTCACGGTCCTCGACGGCCTCAAGCGCCAGAGCGTCGACAGCAACGTGGACGTCAAGGGTGCCTCGATGACCGTCTCCTTTGCCCAGCCGATTGCCGGCGGAAGCCTGGTTCGCCTGGAGGTTGAGGGCGCCAAGCTACCCGCGGGCGGCGGCGACGTGCGCCTTACGGGCTCCTATGTCACGGCCGGTGGCACCAGCGGGCAGATCTCCGACGTGCCTGCGATCACGACCGTTGCGCTCTCGCCAGTCCAGGCCATCGTCAAGTGGCTCGACGGACAGGCGTGGGTGAGCGCGTGGAACTCCAACCAGTTCCTGGGCATGTTCTTCAAGCCCCAGCTGCTCGTGACCTCGCTGGTCTCGCTCTTCCAGGGCTGGGTGCTCTGCCTCATCCTCGTGATCATCGCCTATCCCTTTGCGGTTCTTCTGGGCCTCGCCTTTGCGTTCCTCAAGATGTCCAAGGTGCGCATCCTGCGCGCCATCGCGGTCGTATACATCAACGTGATTCGCGGAACACCGCTCTTCCTGCAGATCTACATCGCCTTCTTTGGCCTGCCCATGATGGGGATCAACATCTCCAACAACATCCTGGGCATCGTCGTCATGGCGCTCAACTCCTCCGCCTACCTGGCCGAGATCTTCCGTGCCGGCATCCAGTCCATCCCGCGCGGCCAGAACGAGGCGGCCTCGAGCCTGGGCATGAACGCCTTCCAGACGATGGTCTACGTCATCCTGCCCCAGACCATCCGTCGCGTGATTCCTACGGTCACCTCGGACTTCATCACGGCCTACAAGGACACGTCGCTGCTGTCCAGCGTGGGCGTCATGGAGCTCATGATGTTCTCCAAGAACCTCACGGCCACCGCGGGCAACATGACGCCCTACATGGCCGCCGCGGTGTACTACCTCATCGTGACCCTGCCGCTCATCAAGGGCGTCACGCTCATCGAGCGTCGCCTCGAGCGCGCGCAGTCGGGCTCCGGCCCCAGGCCCAAGGTCGAGTCTTCGGCTCAGGACGACAAGGGCGAGGGGATGAACACCGCCGCCGCCATAGCCGGCGACACCATCCTGGGATCGACCAAGGTGAGCGAGGAGAGGCGCGAGCGCAAGCCGTGGGTCATGGACGCCCTGAGCGCCCCGTTTAGGCCCAGCCTACCTTTGGGAGGTGCTGCAGATGCAGATTAAGAGTCGTAACAAGGCCGGCAACGTGCCGCCTGCGCTCAGTGCCGACGAGGCCGCAACCCTTGCCTTTGAGCACGACAAGAGCCTCTCGCACCACGCGTTCGTGGAGGGCGAGCATCCTGACGTGCGTATTGAGCACCTCAACAAGACCTTTGGCGACAACGTGGTCCTGCGCGACGTCAGCCTGAACGTCTGGCCTGGCGAGATCGTCGTCGTGCTGGGACCGTCCGGTTCGGGCAAGTCCACGATGCTGCGCTGCATCAACCTGCTGGAGACTCCCACGGCTGGCCACATCCTGATCAAGGACAAGGAGATCACCGGCTCGCGCAAGACCGACGTGAACAAGCTCCGTCGCGACCTTGGCATGGTGTTCCAGGGCTTCAACCTGTTCCCGCACCTGACGGCAAAGAAGAACGTGATGATCGGCCAGACGAAGGTGCTGGGGAAGTCCAAGGAGGAGGCCGAGGCCGAGGCCATGCGCCAGCTTGCCGCTGTGGGCATGGCAGACCGCGCCGACTTTACGCCCGCCCAGCTCTCCGGCGGCCAGCAGCAGCGCGTGGCCATCGCGCGCGCCGTTGCCATGCACCCGCAGATCCTCCTGTTTGACGAGCCGACCTCCGCGCTTGACCCCGAGCTCGTCCGTGACGTCCTGGGCGTCATGCGCGACCTTGCCATCAACGGTGGCATGACGATGATCGTCGTGACCCACGAGATGGGCTTCGCGCGCGACGTCGCCGACCGCGTCGTGTTCATGGAGAAGGGCGTCGTGGTGGAGCAGGGCACGCCCGAGCAGGTCTTTGACAATCCCAAGTCCGAGCGGACGGCGGCGTTCCTGGGCAATATCAAGTAATCTTGATTTATTGAAAGTAATCTTGCATAAAATAGGGTGGCGCGGCACAATCGCGTCGCCCATTTTGTATGTTCAGCACTGCCATTGTGCTATCCTGAAAGACGGAACTTCCTAGAAGGGTCATGTTAGGGGAAGCACGTGCATCACAAGAACGCACTGTATATAGGCCAGACTCAGCGCAATCGCGAGACCATGGCCGAGCTGGGCAACAGTCTGGACGTATCCATCCTCCTTGCCGGCCCCGACACGTTCAATCAGGCAATTTCCATGGGTCGCGACTTCGACCTTGTCATAGTCGACGTCGAGGGGATGGATGACTCCGCCCTGGAGGCCATTGACGCCTACGTCATCGACAACGGCATGATCCCCGTCCTGCTCATAGCCAATGCGGGCTCGCTCAAGAGCCTTCGCATTCCCGTCCAGGTCAAGACCGACTTCGTCGTCTCTGGCGCCACCTTTGAGGAGTACGAGGTGCGCGTCTCGCAGCTTCTGTGGCCTGGCGAGGAGTCGGTGCCCGCCGACATCGTGGCTATAGACAACATGACCATCAACCTGGCGACCTACCAGGTGACCATTGACGAGAAGCCCGTGGACCTGACGCTCATGGAGTACTCGCTCTTGTCGTTCTTGGCCACGCATCCCTCGCGCGCCTACTCTCGCGACACGCTGCTCCACCGCGTGTGGGGCTTTGAGTACTGCGGCGGCACCCGCACCGTCGACGTGCACATCAGGCGCGTCCGCTCCAAGGTGGGCCCGCAGATCGCCAGCCACATCATGACCGTCCGCGGCGTCGGCTACCTCTTCAAGCTCTAGCCCGCGCGTGTATTCCCCCGTAGGTTTCACACATCTTTCAGTCTCTTGTGTATTCCCCCGTAGGTTTCACACATCTTTCAGGCTCTTGTCGATAAGAGCCTGAGGTACGGGCGTCTCGGCATGCGCTTACGGTCATCTTGACTTCTCCTGCAAACAAGCTGCAAATCCTGTCATACTATCTACAACTATGTAGCGTCCAAGTATGGTGGGGGTCACTATGACTACATACTCCAGGGGCAGTCTCTCGCGCGTCCTGCTCGCATGTGCGGCCGCGCTCGTGTGCGCGCTCGTTGCCGCAACGCCGGCCCAGGCTGCCGTGCGTCCCGAGAACGCCAATGCCATGCATCGCCTGTACAATCCCAACACCGGTGAGCACTTCTACACGGCAAACGCTGGCGAGCGCGACGCCGTTGTGGCAGCCGGCTGGAACTACGAGGGCATTGGCTGGTACGCGCCCAAGGAGGGCGGCGACGTGTACCGCCTGTACAATCCCTATGCCGGTGACCACCACTACACCACCAACGCCCGCGAGCGCGACGTGATGGTGCAAGTCGGTTGGCTCTATGAGGGCGTGGGCTGGCTGTCGGACACCGCAGCCTATGAGATTCCCGTCTGGCGCGAGTACAACCCCAACGCCATGGCAGGCGCCCACAACTTCACGACCAGCAAGCGCGAGCACGTGACCCTGTGCACGCTCGGCTGGCGCGGCGAGGGCATCGCCTGGTACGGCGTTGACCCCTCGGGCATTCCCGCCACGAGCATCGCTTCCTCGCTCGGCGGCCTCACGCTCGAGGTCGGAGATGGCTACGACCTCAGGCCCGCCATCACGGTCGAGCCCGCCGACACCACCGACTACCTCACCTGGACCACCTCCGACCCGCGCGTGGTCACCGTGGACGACCAGGGCCGTGTGACGGCCGTGGGCGAGGGCGAGGCGCAGGTCCGCGTACGCACGGATTCCGGCAAGGAGGCCGTGGTCGACATCTACGTCCCGCGCCCCGGCTCCGTG
>CAJOGH010000097.1 GCA_905233865.1 uncultured Atopobiaceae bacterium | reverse complement strand
GTTCTGTGTGCAGCTGAAGTGCGCTGCACACAGAACTGTCCCCTGTGCACTAGGCCGACGAGCGCATGCTCTTGTCGGCCTTGTCGTGTTAGGCGTGGGTGTAGGTGACGTAGTCGAAGTCGATGCCGTCGGGTGTGGTGCCGCCGGACTCGCGCGAGGCGACCTGCCAGCCCGAGCGCTCGTCAAGGTTGGGGAAGAACGTGTCGGCGGGGACGGTGCAGTGGTTGAAGGTCACGACGGCCTCGCTGCACTCGTCGATAAGCTGCTCGTAGAGGCTGGCGCCGCCAATGAGCCACACCTTGCTGGGGTCGGCGTCGGCGACCGCGTCGAGGGCCTCCTGCGGCGTGTGGACGACCTCGAGCGTCGTCGTGTCGTCCAGCCCCTCCCAGAGCGCGGGATCAAGCTCGCCGCGGGTCACGACGACGTTGCGGCGACCGCGCAGGGGCTTTGAGCCAGGGAAGCTCTGGAGCGTCTTCCTGCCCATGACGACCACTCCGTGCTTGGTAAGGCGCACGTAGTGGCGCATGTCCTCGGGGTTGCGCACCAGAAGGTCGCCCTTAAGGCCAATGCCCCAGTCGTCGCAGGCGGCAACGATCGCTCTCATGGGTGCTCCAATGCGCTAGACGGCGATGGGGATGTTCTTGATCTGCTCGTGGGTCTCGTAGTTCTCCACGATGAGGTCGTCGGTCGTGAAGTCGTAGAAGTTAGTGACCTCGGGGTTCAGGCGAACCGATGAGCTCGCGCACGAGGTCCACGTGGCGGTCGTAGATGTGGGCGTCGGCGATCACGTGCAGAAGCTCGCCGGCCTCCATGTCGGACGCCTGCGCGACCATCATGAGCAGAATCGCGTACTGGGCCACGTTCCAGTTGTTGGCCGCCAGCACGTCCTGGCTGCGCTGGTTGAGCACCATGTTGAGCGTGGGCCTGTCGTGACCGGGCTCCTGCGTGACGTTGTAGGTGCAGCTGTAGGCGCAAGGGTAGAGGTGCATCTCGTGCAGGTCGGCGAATACGTAGGTGTTCGTCATGATGCGGCGCGAGTAGGGAGTGTGCTTGAGGTCGTAGAGGACGCGGTCCATCTGGTCAAACTCGCCCTCGGCGTAGGTCGACTTCTGGCCGATCTGGTAGCCGTAGGCCTTGCCGATTGAGCCGTCCTCGTCGGCCCACTCATCCCAGATGTGGCTCTTGAGGTCGCCGATGTTGTTGGACTTCCTCTGGTAGATCCACAGGACCTCGTCCATGGCGCTCTTGAGCGCGGTGCGGCGCAGCGTGAGTGCGGGGAACTCCTCGCGCAGGTCGTAGCGGTTGACCACGCCAAAGCGCTTGATGGTGTAGGCGGGCGTGCCGTCCTCCCACACGGGACGGACCTTCTGGCCCTCCGTGGTGGTGCCGTTGTCGATGATGTCGCGGCACATGTCTATGAAGAGCTTGTCTGCCTTGCTCATGCTGGCCTCCTAGGGTGTGAGGGGTGCGCCGGTCCTGCCTTGCCTAGTCGGTCGACCAGAGCAGGGCGTCATAGATGTCGCTCGACGCGTCGTACGTGTGCGAGTTGATGTCGGAGTCCACGTTGGACAGCTGGTTGCGCTTGACGTTGGACGAGTCGGCCAGTAAGTCGGCGATCTGCGAGATGCCGTCCCAGCGCTTGGCCGCGTCCTCCTTGGCGCCCTTCATGTAGTCCGAGCAGTCCTGGGCAAAGCTGCCGCTCACGTTGGGCATGGCCAGGGCGTCGATGTCCTTCTTGGCGCCGTTCACACAGTCGCGGATCTCCTTGACCTGGGCGTCAAGGGTGGACTCGTCGCGCGCGACGGAACGAAGTGCCAGGACCACGCGGTCGTTGTAGCTCTTGTCGGTCGAGCAGAGCGTCTTGCAGAAGTTGCTCACGTCGGCAGAGGCGCCGCTGTAGTCGGAGGCGCTGACCTTCTCGGTGATGCCGCCGTCAAACAGGTACCACTCGTAGGTGGCGATGTCGTTGACCGACACGTTGCTCCTGCTCTTGGAGGTGTCGCGGCTGGTGTCGGTCGTGGGGCTGGTGGTGGTGTTGTTCTGGATGATCTGGTTGAGCTGGTCGTTCAGGTCGGTGACGTTGCGGTTAGTGCGGCCGTTCTGGCTTGCCACGATGCCGGCCGAGACGAGCGCGGAGGTGCAGGAGCTCACGCCAAAGGACAGGCCGATGACGACGACGAGCACGATGCCGGTGATGACCCAGGGCATGCTGCCGCTCTTGTTGTTGGCGGAGTCGGAGGTTGCGCTGGCGCTCTCGATGACCACGCCAGGCTCCTGGGGCTCGGGCTGCGGCTGCGGCTCGGGCTGCGGCTGCGGCTCGGGGGAGGGCTCGGGCTGGGCGGTCTGCTGGCTCTTGTCGGCCTGGTCGGAGGTGGCGGCGGCGATGACGGCCGCGGGCACCGGGTGGGCAATCCTCACACCACAGTTGGGACAGAACGTCGCCTCTGCGGGCAGCTCGGTGCCACAGGCGGCACAGTAGCCCTGGTGCGTGCTGTTCGTGTTGGTGTTCTGGTCGGACATGTTCTTCCTTTCTATGGCTTTGCTCGCACCATTTTAGAGCAACCACTCTTCATGGTTTGCTAAACCCTTGTGACGCTCGTGTGGCGCGGGCAGCGTTTGGGGAGAATTTCCTGCCGATGGCACGACAGAGGATAATTCTTGTACAAGCTTGCGCGATTTTGCGTCATACTGTTTTTTGCTAATGCCTGTGGAAGGAGCCACTCGTGATATATACAGTCACTTTCAACCCCGCGATTGACTATGTCATGCATCCCAACACGCTCGACATGGGTTACACGAACAGGTCTTCCAAGGAGGAAGTGTACTGCGGCGGTAACGGTATCAACATCTCGACGATTCTCAACGAGCTTGACACCGCTAACACCGCTATGGGCATCGTCGCCGGCTTTACGGGCGACTACATGCTCCAGAACCTGCAGAAGACGGGTGTTACCTGCAACTTCGTCCGTCTGGACGAGGGCTTCACCCGCATCAACGTCAAGTTCAACGGCGTCATCATGGCCATGGTCAACGGCATGGGCCCCGACATCCCGCAGAGCGCGGTCGAGGAGCTCTTCCACCGCATGGACGTCATCGGCGAGGGCGATACCGTTGTCCTGACGGGCTCCATCCCGTCGTGCCTGCCCGAGGACATGTACGACATCGTCATGAAGCGCCTGGGCGGCCGCGGCATCCGCTTTGTCGTCGACGCCCCCGGCTCGCTGCTGCTGCGCAGCCTGCCTGCCAAGCCCTTCCTGATCAAGCCCAACAACCACGAGCTTGGTCGCCTGTTTAACGTGCACCCCGAGACCCCCGAGGAGTGCCTGCCCTATGCGCGCCTGCTCCACGAGCGCGGTGCGCAGAACGTCATCGTTTCCTGCGGCGGCCACGGCTCGGCGCTGCTTGACGAGAACGGCGAGGAGCACATCGTGCCCGTTCCGCCCTGCAAGCTGGTCAACGCCACCGGCGCCGGCGACTCCATGGTCGCTGGCTTCCTTGCCAAGGTCAACCGCGGTGCCGACTACGAGGAGGCCCTGCGCTTTGCCTCGTCCTGCGGTTCTGCCACCGCCTCCAGCAACGGCCTTGCCAAGCGCGCGTTCATCGACGAGCTCTACGGCAAGCTCCTGGACAAGATCGCCGAGCAGGAGGCCGGGGCCAACGGTGAGGACGCTGAGTAGGACCGCACACATTCGTGCACTACTCTCGCACGTCTCGTGCGAGATGGGCTATTGTGTAAGTAGGTAGTAAGAGACGCGCCGCGGCTCAGGTTCGCGGCGCGTTTTTTAGTAGTAGGTAACGAGAGGAGCACCACATGTACGAGGGAGTCAACGCATCTGACGGCATCGGCATCGGCGTCGCTAGGGTCGCCGTCGAGCCCGACCTGACCTTTACCCCCTTCACGCCCGAGGACCCCGAGGCGGAGAAGACGCGCTACAACGATGCCTGCAAGAAGTTCGTCGAGGCGACCAACGCCCAGATCGAGCGCATGAAGGTCTCGGTGGGCGAGGAGGAGGCCGGCATCATGCAGGCCCACATCGAGTTTGCCGAGGACGAGGGCATCAAGGAGATGGTGTACGGCTCCATTGACGCTGGCATGTGCGCCGAGCAGGCCGTCTCTGACGCCTATGACACCTACTACACCATGTTTTCCCAGATGGAGGACGAGCTGTTCCGCGAGCGCGCCGCCGACGTGGCCGACGTCCGCACCGGCCTTCTGGCCGACCTGCTGGGCAAGGAGGTCGTCGACCTCTCCACGCTGCCCGCCAACTCCGTCGTGGTCGTGCACGAGCTGACCCCCTCCATGACCGCTGACATCGACAAGGAGAACGTCGCCGCCATCGTCACCGAGACCGGTGGTCGCACCTCTCACTCCGCCATCATCGCCCGTGCCCTCGAGATCCCCGCGGTCCTTTCCGTCCCCGACGTGACCGTCAACATCAAGAACGGCGACATGTGCGTCGTCGACGGCACCAAGGGCCAGGTCTTCGTCGAGCCCAGCAAGGAGGAGCTCGAGGAGTTCCGCGCCGAGGCCACCCGCCTTGCCGAGGAGAAGGCCGCCCTGGAGATCTTCCGTGGCCAGGCCACCAAGACCTCCGATGGCATCGACAAGATCCTTGTTGCCAACATCGGCAACCCCGACGACGCCAACGCCGCCATCGAGCACGACTGCGAGGGCGTGGGCCTGTTCCGCTCCGAGTTCCTGTTCATGGACGCCAAGGAGCTCCCCAGCGAGGAGGAGCAGTTTGCGGCCTACCAGAAGGTCGCCCTGCGCATGAAGGACAAGCCCGTCATCATCCGTACCCTGGACGTGGGCGGCGACAAGGAGATCCCGTACCTCAACCTGGTCAAGGAAGAGAACCCCTTCATGGGCTTCCGCGCCGTTCGTTACTGCCTCAACAACCCCGAGCAGTACAAGGTCCAGCTTCGCGCCCTGCTGCGTGCCAGCGCCTTTGGTGACGTCAAGATCATGATCCCGCTGGTTACCGCCCTTGACGAGATCCGTCAGGCCAAGGCCCTGGTGGAGGAGTGCAAGGCCGAGCTCCGCGAGGAGGGCGTGCAGTTCAACGAGGACATCGAGGTCGGCACCATGATCGAGACGCCCGCCGCGTCCCTGATCGCCGATGACCTCGCCCGTGAGTGCGACTTCTTCTCCATCGGCACCAACGACCTCATTGGCTACACCATGTGCTGCGACCGTGGCAACGACCGCGTGACCTACCTGTACAGCGTGTACCAGCCTGCGGTGATTCGCTCCATCAAGCGCATCATCGAGGAGGGCAAGAAGGCCGGCATCATGGTCGGCATGTGCGGCGAGGCTGCGGCCGACCCCCTGCTCATTCCTCTGCTGATCTCCTTCGGCATGGACGAGTTCTCGGTCTCCAGCCCCTCCATCCTGCGCACCCGCAAGATCATCTCCCAGTGGTCCAAGGCCGAGGCCGACGAGCTTGCCGCCAAGGTCCTCACGCTCCAGACCGCCAACGAGATTCACGCCGAGCTCCAGAACGCCGTCAAGTAACGCGCGCTCTCATATGCTCTGCTGGAGGCCCCGGGAAACCGGGGCCTCTTCTTGTCTGTGGGGTCTTGTTGGTGCGCAAGATGCGTTTCTGTTCCTAATTGGCCCTCTCTTGAGTGGGAGAGTAGAACCTGCTCACTGGCTATCAGGCAAAACGCTCGCCCCCGAGCGCCAAAGAGCCTCAGTGAGTACAACTTGAGGGCCAATTAGGAACAGAAACGCATGCGGGCTCGCTAGATCAGCGGCGACTCATGGGGGACGATGACCTTGAGCGCACCCGGGACCGACGAGATCTCAAAGTGTGTCCCTACGATCTCCTCGCCATCGGCCTGCGCGGGCGGCTGCTCGTCAAAGTCGACTGTCATGGACATGCAGGCCGCAAATCCCACGGCGTCCGAGCCCACGTGCCAGCCGTTGCGCGCGCGAAGGAATAGCCCGAGCGTCTTGGGTACGCTGGGCACGTAGGTGTTGTAGCACACGTCCAGAAGCTCGTCGGCAGGGGAGGCGTGCGGGCAGATCTTGAAGCCGCCCCCGTAGGTGGGCCCCAGCTGTACAGCCAGGATGATGGTGCGAAGGTCCTCCGCCGGCCCGCCGTCGTAGCTCACATGGCAGGTGTAGCCGTCCGTGTGCTGACCAAACAGGCGAATGCCGCTTGAGAGATAGAGGTTGCCTCCCGTCGTGTGCGACCCGCTGTTGCGACGTTTGGTCGTGTCGAGGGCGATGGCCGCGTCGACGCCAAACGAGAGCGTCTCCATGAAGTAGGTGCCGTTAACGAGCCCGAGGTCCAACGGGACGGCAGTGCCCGTCATGAGCTCCGAGAGCGACGTAGAGGGGTCGTTACGGGTGAGGCCAAGGGTGCGAGCGTAGTCGTTGCCCGAGCCTATTGCCATGACGCCCAGCGCGGGACGTACGTCCTTGTCTATGGTCATGAGGCCATTGACCACGTCGTGGACCAGGCCGTCTCCGCCCAGGGCGATGACCGTCTCTGCGTCGGCGGACTGCGCTGCCAGCTCCTGGGCACTGCCAGGGCCTGATGTGGTGAGCACTTGTATGCCGGCGGTTGCGGCGTCGTTGCCCTCGAGCAGAGAGGTGGCAATCTCGACGGCACGCTCACCCTTGCCGCTGCGTGATGCGGGGTTGGCGATGACGATGGTATGTCCCAGCTTGGACGCGGGCATGACGCACCTCCTTGCAACCCCTATTCTACATGAGCCGTGCGTATAAGACTTTTAAGAGACAAATGGACAGAGTACTTGTCTCTTAAAAGGTTGAT
>CAJOGH010000096.1 GCA_905233865.1 uncultured Atopobiaceae bacterium | reverse complement strand
GACGAGGGCGTCGCATGGCTCTCCGACCCCGAGCGCCGCGTGCCGCTCTACCGCGATTACAACCCCAACGCCCGCGTGGGGTCGCACAACTACACGACGAGCGCCCACGAGCACCAGGTCTTGGGGCAGATGGGCTGGCAGGCCGAGGGCGTGGGCTGGTACGGCATGCCCAAGCAGTAACGTGTGTGCGGGCTGGGGACGGCGCCGCTGTTCCCAGCCCCATGCGCCGGCGGCGATGACGCAAACGACTGCCCCGGGCAGTCATTAGCGTCACAAGAGGCTCTTCTCGACAAGAGCCCGCGAAGGCGCGACCCTCTGACCTGCGGCTCCGCAAACCGTCCGCCGCACCCGCCGGCGGCGATGACGCAAACGACTACCCTGGGCAGTCATTAGCGTCACACGACCCCGCAAACAACAGTGTGTCGCCCGCGAACGGTGTCTCTAGGGGCGCGAGTGGTTGCTTAAGAATTGCCAAAATATTCATGTGCTTCGTCTACCTGCTCTGTTTCATTCTTGAATGCGCAAATGTTCCTCTTGGCTAAACCGACCTGCTAAAACTGTAATAGGGAGGTATAGCCATGGAAGTCAAATCTGCGCAGCCTGCAATTATCCTTTCCCATGTTTTTGCCCTCATGTGGTATCGGGCGCTCCCGGGTCGCGTACCCAAAGCCCGACCAGATAGCTTCCGTGTGACCGCGAGTCAGCAGGACGAGATCATCCTGAGGGCGATTCCCTCGCGTGAGCAGGTAAGAGCCGTGCTCGGCGGTTCTCGAAGCAGAATGGCCCCCGTGCCTGAGATTCTTGTTTCGGCAAAGGCTAGGCGTACCCGTCCGTCCGATTATCACGAGCACTACGTTTCGGGCCCCTTGCCGCACGGTGCACTGTGGAGGGGGAGGGCAAAGGGTCTATACGTCGTCTCCCCCGAGCTTCTCTTTGCCCAGCTTTCCAAGACGGTGTCCTTTGTTGACCTCTGCATGATCGGGCAAGAGCTGTGTGGCACCTACGTTATGCCGCTTGACGAGCACGGGGCGCTGCAGACGGTTCGCGACGACGAGGGAAAGAGCCGGCTTCATAAGCACGTCCCTTTCACGACGCCTAGGCGCATTGCGGCAGCACTGGACCAGATGTCGGGCTTTGGACCCAAGAGCAAGGCCCGACGCGTGCTCGCGTGCATCGGCGCGCAATCTGCCTCACCCATGGAGTCGCGGCTGTTCTTGGCTATGACCATGCCTCGAAGGAAGGGCGGCCTCGGTATTCCCGCACCCGAGCTCAATCGCGAGGTCAAGCTCAACAACGAGCAGAGGCGCATGCTAAGAAAGCATCACCTCAAATGCGACCTCTATTGGGACAACAGACTTGCAGTGGAGTACGAGTCGTTCGAGCGCCACAGCTCGCCTTCCGAGTACGAGGAGACGATGGCGAGGGCGACGGTTCTCAGAATGAAGGGGCTCGAGTATGTCGCGATGACGCCCGGCACCTTCTACAACTACGACAGGCTCATGGATAAGGTGGCAATCATATTCAAAGTGTTGGGCATCAGGCATAGGAAGCCGGTGCCCAAACGTGAACGGCTTCAGCGCGAGCTCATTCGTCAGCTTGGCGAGGCGCCTTCCATCTAGTTGCCAGGTGACGCAAACGACTGCCCCGGGCAGTCATTAGCGTCACACGAGGCTCTTCTCGATAAGAGCCAGCGAGGGCGCGACCCCCTGACCTGCGGCTCCGCAAACCGCACGCCGCGCCAGCCGGCAACGATGACGCAAACGACTGCCCCGGGCAGTCATGAGCGTCACACACTCCAGCCACACGCCCAACAACTCATACGCATGATCCCCACTTATGCTAAACTTAAAGTCACCATAAATGTGGCTAATTCTAAAAGCTCGAGGGGGTGGGGAGCGTGCGTCGCACGGCACATCGCGCACTTGTCGTAGTGGCATCGTTGCTGCTTGCCATCGCATGCGCCATCCCCGCGCTCGCGGCCGTCTATCCCGTCGCCGGCGACGGCTCGGCCACGCGCCTGCAGCTCCGCTTTAGCTCCGATGACGTCATCATCGCAACGCGCATCGTCCGCGCGGGCGACACCATCACGCCCCCGGCCAACCCGACGGCCACGGAGCCGGGCATGACCTTCCATCACTGGGGCATCGGCCTCTTTGACATGACGCCCTACCTCAACCGCCCGCTCACGGACGCCGACATCCAGGCCATCATCAACGGCTCCGATGACACCGTGAGCCGCGACGGCCTCTACGACACGCCCGTCTACGCGATCTTTGACGACGCGCGCCTGATCCGCTTTCACCAGTACCCCTTTGAGGAATGCCTGGCAGACCCCGCAAAGGCGGCCGTGTTCTCGTCAACCGCGTTCACGACCCTGACCGACGGCATCCACAGCTTTGACACCGCCAAGGTCTCCGACGAGTACGTGCCCATCGCGGTAGGCGCCGACGTGCGTCTCACGGCCTGGGAGCTCTACGCCGCCGGAGCAACGTCAGGCGCGACGCCGCAGGTCAGCTATGAGGCGGGCAAGGTCATCGAGGACGTGTCGGCGCCCATGGACCTCTACCCGCACCTCGCCGCGGGCTTCTGGACCACTTTCGACACCGGCGACGCTCCCAAGGCAGCGTCTGTCTTCGTCTCGGATGCCGGTGACGGCACCGGCTTCCTGCCGCAAGACGCCCTGCCCTCCATCACCTACAAGGGTTATGAGCTCGACGGCTGGTACGCCACGCGCACGGTTGACGACGAGGGCGCCTACACCTACGACGACAAGGTCACCGACGGCGTCACCATCACGGGCGACACCACGCTCTACGCCAAGTGGAATGTCGCCCTCTCGCCGCTCAAGGTCGTCACCTGGGTCGAGGGCGCGCAGGGCAAGCCGGGCGAGGGCGCTTACACCTACAACGCCACGCAGACGCTCCAGGCCTACACCGGCGCGACCGTGAGCGCGAACATCAGCGGCGCCAGCTTCAGTATCCAGGGCGCCACCACCTCGCCCACGCTGGGCATCAGCAACTACTACTCCATCAACACCAAGGGCGATAAGAGCGTGGTGGTGGAAAACGACGGAACAACCGTCATGAACCTGTACTTCAACCGCAACTACTACGACTATCACTTCCGCACCGGCAAGAACAACGCGGACGTGTACCACACGATCTTCAAGTGGGGCCAGTACATCGCTGACGAGATGCGCGCCTCGGCCTACAACAACTACCACTACTATCTCACCGGCGGCGAGGTGGGCTCGGGCCTGTCTGGCCACATCTCCAAGTTCGTGGAGATGCCGCTCATCAGTGGCGCGGGCAGGGGCACCGCCTACCGCGTGTGGCCTGCGGGCTACGAGGGCTCCGGCATCCTCGAGTTCTACCGCGAGTGCTCGCCGGGCGAGGAGCCGCAGAAGGTCGTCACGGACTCGGGCGGCAACAAGTTCAACATGCGTCTCTTCAGTCCCACCGGCATGGCCAGCAACATCAACCTCTACCATGACAACTACACCGGCTACCATGTGTTCCGCATCAACTGCAGCGGCGGTCCCGTCTATATCGCGGACTCCAACAACGGCACGGGGCGTCGCAGCCGCACGACCGTGACCGACGTCAACGGCAACTCCAAGAGTGGCATCCAAGTCTTCTACAAGCTCAAGACCTACAACCTGTCCTTTGACTCCCGCGGCGGCACGACCGTGCCGACGGCCAAGGTCAAGCACAACTACCCTGTCGACGCGCACGTCCCAAGCGCGTCCGCGCTGAGCGCGAGGGGCGTCTATGGCGAGGACCTCACCTTTGCCGGCTGGTTCGAGAGCGAGTCGGCGGCTGATGACCCCGGGGCCAACGCAGACAAGGCCTTCGATCCCGAGGGTGTCGTGATGCCCGCGGGCAACATGGTGCTCTACGCTGCCTGGGACGAGCCGACCTACACCGTGAGCTTTGACTCGGACGGAGGCACGGAGGTCGCGCCGCAGGAGGGTCTGGAGCCCGGCAGTCTCGTGGCCCAGCCCGAGCAGCCCACCAAGAAGGTCGGCAGCATGGACTACACCTTCGTGGGCTGGTACAAGGACGCCGAGCTCAAGCAGCCCTGGAACTTCCAGACCGACGTCGTCACCAACTCCGACATCACACTCCATGCCAAGTGGGTCCGTGGCGGCAACTACACCGTGGCTTACCACACCTCGGACGGCAACCAGATTGGGGGCGTCGACGACACCGTCTACCGCTACGGCGCGAGCGTCACCGTGGCCCCCGCGCAGGACGATCCCCTGCGCGATCAGGAGGGCATGCGCTTCCTTGGCTGGTCGCGCGTCAAGGGCAACGAGAGCCGCATCGTGGGCCAGTCCTTCGTCATCTCGTCCAACACCGATCTCTTTGCCATCTACGGCGAGCACCTCCCGGACTCGCTGCCCACCGACTACGAGGCCGGGGCTCCCGCGGTCACGCTCACCAGCAACTACGCGAGCCTGCCTGAGGGCATCACACCCCTGACCGACGAGGTCGCCACCACGCTCCAGGCCACCCGCGCCAACGCGACGGTCAACCTGCCCACCCAGCTCACGGGCACGACGGGCGCGGACGGGTCCGGCACGGTCACCGCCGCGGTCCAGGGATACCGCCTGGTCGGCTGGAACACGCAGCCGGATGGCAGCGGAGCCACCTATGCCCTGGGCGCTCCTGTGGCCGTTGCCTCCAACACCACGCTCTTTGCCCAGTGGGAGCCCAACCGTCTGGTGGCTGACGGCATTTCTGCCACGGCAACCTACGCGGGCGTGCCCCTTCAGCCCCAGCCGGCCGTGCGCGACGCCACCGACGACGGCACGCTCACGCTCGGCGAGGACTACGAGCTCGCCTGGGACTCCAACACGAACGCGGGCGACGCGACCGTCACGGTCACCGGCAAGGGTGCGTACGCCTACGCCGATCCCGTGACCATCCCCTTCGTCATCCAGCCTGCCACCGTCCGCGTAGAGGCGGACGACAAGAGCACGGCGTTTGCGGAGCCCGTCGCAGAGCTCACCTGGCACGTGGAGGAGGGTGCCATCTTTGGCGAGGACGACCTTGGCATCACGCTCTCCTGTGACGTCACCGCCGAGAGCGGGATGGGGGAGTACCCCATACACATCATCGCTACCGGCAACCCCAACTACACGATCGACCTTGCCGAGGCAACCTACACCGTCGTTCCCAACACGGACGTCGCAGTCGACGTCGTCGGCTACGTGGGCACCTACGATGGTGTGGCGCACGGCATCACCGTCACACCCACCCTGCGCGGCTCTACGGTGGCCACCGTCTACTATGCCCACGAGGAACTCGATGCGGATACCTGCGCCACGAAGGGCACCACGGACCCGACAGACGAGCGTGCCACAGCCACGCACGCCGGCACCACGACCATCTGGTGGTGGATCGTCGCCTCGGGCGACCAGGAGGCCTCCAAGGGTGGTAGCGCCACTGTGGCCCTGGCTCCCGCGCCGCTTGCCGTGACCGCCCGCGACGCCACCGTCACCTACGGCAGCGAGGCCGCCAACAACGGTGTGACCTGCACCGGCTTCGTGGCTGGCGAGGACGAGTCCGCACTGGGTATGGACAGCCTCTCATTTGCCTACAACACGCGCGCCGACGGCTCGGGCGCGGTCTACGCGACCACGAGTCCGCGCGGTACCTACCACATCATCCCCTCCGGCATCACCACCACCGACTACCGCGTCACCTACGCCTCGGGCACCCTCACGGTGAACCCGCGCGAGCTCGCGCTTGCCTGGTCGCCCACCGACCCCGTCTACACGGGTGCCACCCGTCACTATGCCGGCGCCACCCTTGAGGGCATCGTTGAGGCCGACAAAGGCGCGGTTCTTATCGGCGGCTACTCGGGCACTACCTCAGCCACGGACGTGGGTGAGTACACGGCAAGCGTCGCCTCGCTCACTGGCGATGCCGCGCGCAACTACGTCCTGCCAGCGGACAACAGCCACACCTGGAAGATCACCCAGGCGCCCAACTCGGCGACCGTCGCCATCGACGGCTGGACCTACGGCGACGACGCCAACGCGCCGCAGGCAACGGCCGGCTTTGGCGAGAACCTGGCCCACTACACCTACTCGACCTCGCCCACGGGCGACTTCACGCCGGACATCCCCGTCACGCGCAGCTCGCCCGCGCCTGCCGCGGGCACCTACTACGTCAAGGCGTCTATCGACGAGACGCCCAACTACGAGGGCGCCGTGAGCCCACCCACGCGCTTTGTCATCCAGCCGCGCGCGCTCACGGCCACGGCCGACAGCATGAGCGTGACCTATGGCGACGACGTGCCTGCCTATGCGGTGACCTACGACGGCTTTGCGCCCGGCGAGGACGACACGACGGGGGCCGTCGTCGGCGAGCTGGGCTACGACTGCGCCTACGAGCGCGGCAGTGACGTCGGCAGCTATCCCATCCGCCTCACGGGCATCACGGCCAACCGCAACTACGACCTCACCCTGCAGGAGGGCACGCTCGACGTGCTGCAGGCCACGAACTCCTGGACGCTCGCGCCAACCGCCGAGGGCAAGACCTATGACGGTGCCCCCGCGAGCGTGACCGTGCCCCAGCCCGCCTTTGCGGCCGCCGCCGAGCCCAGCGTTGAGTACAGCCGCGAGGGCTCCGACAGCTGGTCGACGGACGTGCCCACCAACGCGGGCAGCTACACCATGCGCGCGCTCGTGGCCGGCACGGACAACTACACCGGCCTGGACACGACCGTCGACTTCACCATCGACCGCGCGCTCTGGCCCGACATCCCTGCCGACTCCGTCACGACGACCGAGTCCACGTGGACAAGAGCCTCTGCCTCCGCGTCCCCCGTTGATGGCACGAGTGGCACGGTCACGGTGGCCGGCCACGACGGGAGCGTGCCAGCCGAGTACTCGGTTGACGGCGGTGCCTCCTGGAGCGCGCTGGACGCAAGTGGGCGTCTGCAGGCGATGGCCGCCGGCGACGTGCTCCTGCGTCACGCAGCCGACGAGAACCACATCGAGTCTGCCGTCACGTCGGTCGAGGTGCCCTATGGCATAGGCGGTAACGTCGTGTGGAACTTCAGCTACCTCTACCCGCTCAAGGACCCTGTGACGGGTCAGACCACCATGGTCGAGGGTGTGGTCAACGACACCGGCACCGAGCGCTCGCGCGCGGCCAACCTCTACCTCTACGTAGACGGCTCGGACGAGCCGGTCGAGGGCTATCCCGTGGCGCTCGTCTCTGCGCCCGACGGCGACACGGCCGCCAGCGGTACTTACGCCATCCATGGGCTCTCCGCGCACAGCAGCTACTCGCTCGTGCTCAGGCCCACGGTCGACGAGAGTCCCGACAGCACGGCACAGGTCGAGTCTGCGTCCTATTCCGCCACGCGCGCGGGCGACGACTTTGCGATCGCCTTCACGCCCGCGACCGGCTTCTTTGACGGCGAGTGGCAGATCCAGGTGAGCGGTGCCGACACGGACGGCCACACCGACCTCCAGGCACTCTACGTGAGCGTGTACTGGGCACCTGACGACCTGTCGGAGACGAGCGAGTACGCCATCGTGTCGCAGCAGGCCGGTGGCCCCGGCGAGCGCTG
>CAJOGH010000095.1 GCA_905233865.1 uncultured Atopobiaceae bacterium | reverse complement strand
CGACTATGGCCGCGATGGCGAACGAGCCGACGACGTTGATAGCAAGTGTGGACCAGGGAAAGGTCGACGTCGGCACCGCGTTGCCAACAAGGTAGCGAAGTATGGACCCCACGAATCCGCCGCAGCCGACGGCGATGCAGTTGAGCAGCATTACAATCCCCTTCCTGCGGGCGCATGAAAAAGGCTCCCGCACGTGTCGTGTGCAGAAGCCATCAGCGCCCTGTGCGCGGTTTAGGTCAGACCTCGGGAGAGCCTCATTCCCTTGGGGCGAATATACCACTCCCCTGGTCCTGGGCGCGTGCGTGATAATTGTCTGCGAAGGAGGGAGCATGGCGAACGCGCTCACCATAGGCAGGATCGTGCTCAGCGTCGCGCTGCTGGTGCCTGATGCCCTCTCGGTGCCGTTCTTTGTGATCTACGTCCTCGCCGGGGTCACGGACATGGTTGATGGGTGCGTGGCGCGGAGGACGGGGACGGAGAGCGAGCTTGGTGCGCGGCTGGACAGCGTGGCAGACCTTGTGTTGGTCGTCGTGTGCCTGGTGAGGGTGCTGCCTGTCATCGACGTGCCCGTGTGGCTGTGGGTGTGGGTTGCGGCGATTGCGGTTGTGAAGGTAGTCAATGCAGTGAGTGGGCTCGTGGTTGCGGGGAGGCTTGTGATGCCGCATACGGTGGCAAACAAGGTGGCGGGACTCGTGGCGTTCCTCGTGCCGCTGGCTTTGCCGTTTGCCGGCGTTGCCGTGCCTGGCGCCGTCGCGTGTGTTGTTGCGACTTTTGCGGCTGTGCAGGAGGGACATCTGATTCGGACGGGTTCGGACGGGCAGCACGCGTGAGAGAAGGGGCGCCCCAGCTTGTGCCAGGACACCCCGAGTCGTGCGCTCTTGTCGGCCGACATTGGGTACAGATGTGGAAACAGCTGTCACTGTGATATAGTGTGATAGAAGCTCGTGTAACGCGAGCTATCAAGCGCGAGGGGATGTGCCCGCGCTTTTTTCATATCGAAAGGTCAAATGCATTGCCAGGTATAGTTAGTGCCTTCTTTGACGAAAGCGGCCAAGAAAACAGCTATACGGCCGACACGAAGTACTACTTGCTCACGGTTGTCTTACACGACCAGGGTAACCCCATCACTGACATTATCCGCCAGTATGAGAACGATCTAGCAAGGGCTTCTTTGCCAGATGTCCCCTTTCACGCCTATGATCTCTTTCATGCTCGTGGCGACTACCATGGGATTGACTTCGCTACGCGAAAAAGACTCTTTGCAAAGTTCTCGGGTCTAGTACGACGAATGCCCATTACCTACAAATCGTTTGCATACAAACGCGCTGAGTATCAGGCTTCAGGTGCCCTCTCTGAGCGTATGCGACGAGATCTTGCAGAATTTGTTAGGGACAACCTCGCCATGTTTCAAACGTACGATACTGTCGCAATCTATTATGACGGCGGCCAGCGCGCGGCACGCGCTGCCATTCATGGAGCGTTTGACGAAATGCTGTCTGTGAACACCGCCGAGTATAAGAACCTGAGATACCAAGAGCGTAAACTAGCACAAGCAGCAGATTTCTTCTGTTCGATTGAGCTCGCAGCGCTTCGATACGCAAACCACGAGGAAACATCAACGTATCTCAAGCTATTCGGAGGCGCACGCCAATTTAAGGCCAACCATCTCAAACAAGTCCGACGCAAGCTTTACCAGTGATTCCAACCTATCCTGTTAGGTCGATACCCTGTCTAGGCTAGATCAGAAGGATGACACAGCCGAAGGCGTGCTCTTCTCGGGTGATATCCCCTATCGTCATGTTGGGCAGCGCGCGTAAGGGCGCCCCGGTTTGTGCCAGGACGCCCCGAGTGCAGGCTCTTATCGGCCATAGGCTACTGCGCGGTGTAGCCACCGTCGATGTAGAGGTGCGTGCCGGTCGTGAACTCGTTCTCGATGAGGAAGATGATGCCGTGGGCGATCTCGCGAACAGACTCACGCCACCCTTTGCGGCGTTGTAGGAGAGCAGCATTGTGAATCAGCTGAGGCATCAAAAGAAATCACTCGAGCCCAAGAACGCTCATCCAATTGTCGGGGAAGCCCATCGGCATCAAGTCCACATTAGGATACTCCTTCAGACAGTTGGACAAGTCCTCCCCTATCGATTTCCACTCGTTCGGCCAAGACCTCTCGTAAATCCTCATTATCACGAGCAGAGTCGGGAACTGCTTAGAGCTCTCATACTTACGGTCCTTATTTAGCAAGAGCGGACGAATGTCCATCATGCGGTTATAAAACCTATCATGGTGTGCCACGATGTTTCTCACAGTGCTCAAGTGATGAGTCCAGCTCTTGAGATAGCGCCTCTTCATGCCGAAGGCCGCTGCTACTGCATCAGCAACTCCAGTTCCATCGTCATCGGCACCAGCAGCGTAGTCCAAATTTCCATAGAGCCTGGAAAGGCAAAAAGAATGACCCCGCCTGGTTCGCTGCGTTGCCGCGCGCGTGCGGGGTACTGTTACTACGACTTATACCACCTTTAGCCATTTTCGCGCAACCAGAACGTCAAAGGGGCGCCCCGGCTTGTGCCAGGACGTCCCGAGCGCAGGCTCTTGTCGGCCGTTTGTGATGGGCGGTAGGAAAGCGTCGAGCGGCGGGGGCGCGGCCTACACCATGTCGTAGGAGAACACCTCGTGGATCTCGCGGTCGTAGGAGTCGCGCAGGCCCACGGGCATGCCGTCCACGATGATGGCACCACGGTTGTGAAGCACAAGCAGCTGGCGCCTTACCTCGTCGAAGGTGAGGCCCTCGATCTCGCCGGGTGCCTGAAGCGCGTCGAGGTCGAGCTCGCGGGTGACTTCGGCGGTGGTGGATGACGGGCCAAAGGTCGCGCGGTAGACGTGGTCGGGCTCGCCGGCGTCCTCATTGCCGTCGTCGGCCGTGAGGTAGTAGGCGCCCTCGCGATAGGCGATGCCTTGGATGTGCTGCGGGCCGTCCTGGAGCCTGACCTTGTTGAGGTAGGCGCCGCTTGAGAGGTCATAGCGATAGAGATAGGCGCCGCTCTGAGTCCAAGAGCAGGCCACGAGCGTGTTCTCCGTGGGATTGACGGTCACGCCGCTTATCTCGTCCTGACCGCTTGCGGGGTCAAAAGCGAAGGTGCGCTGGAAGGTGAGGGTCTGCGCGTCGTAGACGGCTATCTGGATGTCGGAGCCCGCGGCGTTCTCGAAGTGCTCGATGCCGCAGTAGAGGAGCCCGTCGTAGACGTCGATGTCGCTGATGTGGTTAGCCGATGGCGCGATGCCGGTGGCAAAGGGAGTGTCATTCTTGGCAATAAGGTTCCAGTCCGCGTCGTAGAGGTAGAGGGCGTCGGAGTCACTGACCCAGTGGTGCTCGCCGTCCTGCGCTATCCCCTGGCGACCCTCGATCTCGGTGGTGCCCATGAGAGTGTAGACGTCGTGACCCTCGGTGGTCTGACGCTGCTGGTCCACGCACGCGGGCAGGAGGGCAAGGCTCAGGGCAAGGGCCGCGGCAAGCGGCGCGAGCGTTGCTCGTGTGTGCATGCGACCCCCTCCTTCAAACGGGCAAGGGAGGGCACGCGAAGTCGCATGCCCTCCCCTCTTGTGTCTGGTACCCGAGGTGGGGGTCGAACCCACACTCCCTTGCGGGAAGCGGATTTTGAGTCCGCCGCGTCTGCCATTCCGCCACTCGGGCCTGCGTCGCAGACCGTGCCTGCGCTGCAGGCCAAACTATACCACGCTTGAGGCTAGATGCGCGAGAGCGCCTGGTCCAGATCGGCGATGATGTCGTCGACGTCCTCCAGGCCCACCGAGATCCTCACGAGGTCCTCGCCCAGGTGCGCGGCGGCGAGCTCCTCGGCGGAGAGCTGGGAGTGGGTGGTGGACGCGGGGTGGATGATCAACGACTTGGCGTCACCGACGTTGGCCAACAGCGTGAAGAGCTTAACGCTGTCGATGAGCTTGAGGCCCGCCTCGCGACCGCCCTTTACGCCAAAGACAAGGGCGCCACCGTAACCGCCATGGAACAGGCGGCTCGCGACCTCGTGGCTCTTATCGCCCTCAAGGCCGGCGTAGCGGACCCAGGAGACCTTGGGGTGCGACTCGAGGAACTTGGCCACGGCGAGGGCGTTCTGGCTGTGGCGCTCCACGCGAAGGGAGAGGGTCTCGATGCCAAGACCGATGAGCTGGGCGGAGTACGGCGAGAGCGTGGGGCCAAGGTCGCGAAGGCGCTGGGCCAGGACGCGGGTGCCAAAGGGCGCGGCTGGGGCGGCCTCGGTCCAGACGGCACCGTGATAGGAGGCATCGGGCTGGGTGAGAGTGGGGAACTTGTCCGGGGCGGCGGTCCAGTCGAAGCGTCCGGTGTCGATGACGGCTCCGCCGAGCGTGGCGCCATGGCCGCCGATCCACTTGGTCAGCGACTCGATGACCACCGCGGCACC
>CAJOGH010000094.1 GCA_905233865.1 uncultured Atopobiaceae bacterium | reverse complement strand
AAACACGGAGAGCTGCTCCAGCGTGGAGAGCGCGTCGCGCATGCCACCGCGCGCGTGACGGCACACGAGCTCCAGCGCGTCGTCGTTGGCCTCAAAGCCCTCGGCCTCGCACACGTGATGCAGGTGGCCCACGATATCATCGTGGCCAATGGACCTGAAGTCAAAGCGCTGCACACGCGACAGGATGGTCTCCGGAATCTTTTGCGGGTCGGTCGTGCACAGCACGAACACCACGTGCCCCGGCGGCTCCTCAAGGGTCTTGAGCAGCGCGTTGAACGCCGCCGTCGTGAGCATGTGAACCTCGTCGATGATATAGAGCTTGTAGCGTCCGCGCGCCGGCGCATAACCCACGCGACTGATGATCTCGTCGCGCACCGCGTCGACGCCCGTGCGACTCGCGGCGTCCAGCTCATAGACGTCCTCGTGTGTGCCAGCCGCGATGGCCTGGCACTGCTCGCAGGTACCGTCGGGCAGCGCTCCCGGGCCCTTGTCGCACAGGAGCGCCTTAGCAAGGATGCGCGCCATGGTCGTCTTGCCCGTGCCGCGCGGACCACAAAAGAGGTACGCATGGCTCACGTGTCCCTCAGTCACGGCGTGCTTGAGCGTCTCGACCACGTGCTGCTGGCCAACGACGTCGTCAAACGTCTGCGGACGATACTTTCTGTACAGCGATTCCATGTACCCCTCCCGTGCTCTTATCGACCATAAGTATAGTCGCGCACGGAGACAGAATCGCTGCGGCGCCTAGAACCCCAGGCGCTCGCAGAACTCGCGGTTGGCGCGGACGTTGCGGCGCCAGCTGGCAAGCAGGCGCACGAGCCCGATGATCCAGTAGCCGCGGGCCTCGGCGACGATTGCCTGCACCATCTCGTCCGACCAGCCGGGCACGAAGCGCGGGAGCCCGCGCAGCGGCATGTCGCGAATGAAGGCGATGTTGTCCATCTTGCCGTGGAGCACGGTGCGGTCAATGTAGTTGGCAAAGGTCACCCCGCACCACACCAGCCACAGCAGCGGGCTGCGCGTGTAAATAAGATCGCGCACGAGCATGTCCTCGTCTATCGGTGTGCGCTGCACGTGGACCTCGCGTCCCAACATGCGCTGGAACTCGTCATCGGGGACATAGGCGGCAAGACCGCTCTCGTAGTGCATGAGACCCAGGCCCTCGTAGGGGTTGGGCACAGGATCGACCCTGAGGAAGGCATCGCCGCGCAGGCGAATGTCGTCGCTGCTGGCGCCCACGCGGACCTCCACCGCCCCGGGCTCCATCTCCCACTCGGCAGTCTTGACGTTGTAGTACGAGTAGGAGCGCGGGTCTATGTCCACGACGACCTCGCGAACCTCGCCTGGCTCGAGCGTGATACGGGCAAAGCCTGCCAGCTGCTGCTCGGGCGCGAACACGGTGCGGGCGATGCGCGCCACGTAGACCTGGCACACCTCTGTGGCACGGATGTCGCTCTCGTTTGCCACGCGGAAGTCCACGTGCGTGGGGCGCCCGTCGTCGGCGCGGTACACGCGTAGGCGGTGGTAGTCAAAGGACGCGTAGCTCAGGCCATAGCCAAAGGGAAAGGCGTCCGGCGTTCCGCTCGTCTGGTGGTAGCGATACCCCACGAACACCGACTCGCGGTGCTCGGAGGTTCGCTTGAGCTCGGGAAAGCGCACCTGGGACGGCGTGTCCCGCTCCTCGCGCGGCCAGGTCTGGGTCAGCCGGCCGCAGGGGCACGCGCGGCCCGTGAGAACGCGCACGGCCGCGGCAGCACCGGCCTGCCCGCCCATGCCCAGAAGCAGCGCCCCGCCCACGCCGCTCAGCCAGTCGGTCTGCACGGGCGAGCCCGCCTGCAGGAGCACGACGACGTTGCGGGTGACGCGCGAGAGCGCGCGCAGGAGGATGAGCTGGTTCTCGTGGAGCAGCATGTTCTCGCGGTCGCGGGCCTCGGCCTCCTGGTACTCGTCCAAGCCCAGGCACAGGATGGTGTAGTCGGCCCGCTTTACCAGGTCCAGCGCCTCGCGCAGCAGGATGTCGTCATTGCCGCCACGACGGCGGTAGCCCCGGGCAAAGCCCACCAGCTCCAGGTCGGGGCAGTTCTTGATCTCGTCCAGCAGGTTGTCCTGGTGGCGCGGCTCCACGCGGCTCGAGCCGGCGCCCTGCGCGTGCGGCTTGGTGGCAAAGTCGCCAATGAGCGCCACGCGCGCACCGTGGCTCATGGGCAGGACCTTCTCGCCCGTGGTAGAGCGCAGCCTGCCGGCGTTCTTGAGCATGACGATGCCCTCCTCGGCAACTTGCTGGGCCAGCGCGTCATGCTCGTCGGTGTCATAGGATGTGGGTGCCTTCTGCACCGCGGCATCGCACGCCAGCGCAAAGTCGACGACCTCGCGGGCACGCGCGTCGATATCCTCCTCGCTCACGCGGCCCTCGCGGACGGCGTCCACGAGGTTGCGCACGACAGATATGTCACCCGGCGGCATCTCCAGCGAGCCGCCCGCAGCCGCCGCGGCGGCCTCGTCGTGACCGCCGCCCCAGTCGGTGACGACCATGCCGTCAAAGCCCCACTCGTCGCGCAGGATGTCCTTGAGCAGGTAGGCGTTCTCGCTTGCGTGCGTGCCGTTCACGAGGTTGTAGCTGCTCATAATCGCGCGCGGTTTGGCCTCCTTGACGCAGCGCTCAAAGGCAGAGAGGTAGGTCTCGCGCAGCGCGCGCTCGTCCACGATGGAGTCGGACGACATGCGACGCGTCTCCTGGCTGTTGACGGCAAAGTGCTTGGGACAGGCAGAGATGCCCCTCGACTGGATGCCGCGCGTGACGGCAGCGGCAAACAGTCCGCTCACCATGGGGTCTTCCGAGAAGTACTCGAAGTTGCGACCGCACAGCGGGCTTCGCATGGTGTTGAGCGCGGGCGCCAAAAGACACCCCACGCCCGCGGCGGCCGCCTCGGCACCCATCGCGGCACCCATGCGCTCGGCTAGCTCGAGGTCCCAGGTCTGGGCGAGCGTGACGGGGGCCGGAAAGCTCGTGGCCGCCTCGGACGCACCCAGCCCCATGTGGTTGCCGTCGTCCGCCTGATGGCGCAGGCCATGCGTCCCGTCAGAGAACACAACGCGCGGGATGCCGTGCTCGGGCATTGCCCGCGTGGCAAAGGGCTCGCCGCCCACCAACAGCAGGCACTTCTCCTCCAGCGTGAGCTCGCTCACGATCTGCTGTGCGGTGCGCTCGGCCATGTCGTGCCCCTTCTCTCGCCAATGCCTGTAAATCTACCACGCGCACATGGGCGCCCGCACGCGACCGGCACGAAAAAGCGGCCAGAGCACAGGCTCCGGCCGCCTCCGAGTCGTATGGCGCGAGGTCACTAGTCGATGGCGATCTTGGTGACGTTGACCTTCTCCTCCTGCTTGGGCACGTTGACCGTGAGCACGCCGTCGGCAAGGCGCGCCGTGAGGCCGGCCGTTGCGGCGTCCTTGAGGTACACGCCACGGGTGGCGCTCCACTCGCAAGTCTCCTTGTGCAGGTAGTTCTTGTCCTTGTCCTCCTCGGACTCCGTGACGTCAACGCTCACGGACAGGCGACCCTCGTTGAGCTCGACGTCGATCTGGTCGCGGGTCACGCCGGGCAGGAGCGCCCTGAGAACGTAGGCGTCGCCCGTGTCCTCGACGTCCATCTTAAAGCTGGCGGTCTCGCTGCCGGCCTGGACCAGCGGCGTGAACAGGTCGCCAAAGGGGTCGAACATGCTGCGGATTGCCCTGTTGTAACGATCGTACGGAACCATGCTTGCCATGAGAACCACTTCCTTAGCTTCTGGCGCTGAGCGCCCTTCTCTTACATTCACGGTTATTCCCGCCACCGCAAGACCTAAACCGACTCCGCCAATATTTTCTTAGTTTCACATACTCATCAAACCTAAGCGCGTTCGACTTAGGTTTGACTCTCGGGCGACAAGAGCTACCGCACAGCGAACACCTGCGCAAATACAATGATCCATCCGTTATGATGTGGGGGATTGCAACGACGGGGGACCTATGACCAGCATGGATGACCGCAATACCTACGAGCCAGCTCGGCGCGCCCCGCGCCGCAGGGTCGAGGCTATCAATGACCTTGCCCCCGAAACCCGCAGGACCAACCATGGACAGGGCTCACTCCACCCTACGGATGGCCGTCCCAGCCGCAGTCGCCAGGGTCGCGGCAAGCAGAGTCGTGACCCACGCGCGCGCAACGTGCGGATGCCCCAGCTCAAGCAAGACCTTCACTACGGACAGTACCTCTCCGTGCCTCACGGTTCGCGCTCCATCTTTGCCGGCGCCGAGCAGCGCAGCCGCAAGCGCGGCATCGTCATCACGGTGTCCGTCGCGGCGGCCGTGATCCTCGTGCTCGTCATCATCCTGCGCATGACGGCCTGCTCAGGCTAGTTCCCAACGCCCGCGCGACACATACTCGATAACCTGGCCTCGGCT
>CAJOGH010000093.1:5494-6512 GCA_905233865.1 uncultured Atopobiaceae bacterium | reverse complement strand
ATCGCGCTGAGCGTCCTGCTGGGCCTCGTGTTCACCGCCATCGTCGTGCCGCTTGCCGAGCCCATCACCCGTGCCATCTCGTCGCAGGAGGCCACCGTCGTTCACACGGCAACCTTCCTGCGTGTCGTGGGCCTGGCCGCACCGCTCTACGTCCTCGCGGCGGTGATGGCCATGCTGCTGCGCGCGGACAGCTGCATCAAGCTCTCGAGCATCGTGCTCATCGTCTCGGGTGTGGCCAATGTTGGCTTTGACCTGCTCTTTATGGGCGTCCTCCACTTTGGGGTCGAGGGCTCGGGCATGGCCAGCGACGCGGGCATGCTCGTGGGCGTGCTGGCCTCGCTCGCCTACGTCCGCGCGCCGCAGCGCACCATTGGCAAAGGGAGCCTGCGCGGCGCCCTGAGCCCCGCGCTCGCGGCCAAGGTCATGCAGGCGGGCGCGCCCGGTGCCGTGCGCATGCTCTTTGCGAGTGTCTCGCTGCTTGTCATCAACTACATCCTCGGCACGGTCGTGGGCGTCGACGGCATCGCGTTCTTTACCGTCTGCGGCAACGTGCAGCTGCTCATCGTCGCATTCTTTAGCGCCGGCGGCCAGGCGGCCATCCCCATGGAGGGCGTGCTCTATGGCGAGCGCGACTTTCGCGGCCTCCGCATCCTGCTGCGCTCCGTCTTCGTCGTGGTGCTTGCCTGCGTCGCGGTACTCGTGACCGTCACGTGTGCCTTCCCCTCGCAGATCGTGCGCCTGTTCATCCCGCAGGGCCACGAGGGTGCCGACGCGCTCCTGCGTGTGTACGCCATCGGCTTCTTGCCGCTGGCCATCAACTACGTGCTCACCTACTACTACAACACCGTGCAGCGCCGCGGTATCGCCATGACGCTGACCGTCTGCGAGAACCTCCTGTTCTACGTGCCGCTCGTGTGGGCCTGCACGCACGCGTGGAACCTCATGGGCGCCATGGTCGCGTTCGTCCTCACGGAGGTGCTCGCGCTCCTGACGGCGCTCTTGGTTGTCGACCGCATGC
>CAJOGH010000093.1:0-5411 GCA_905233865.1 uncultured Atopobiaceae bacterium | reverse complement strand
CTCCGCCGACGGTGCCGCCATCGCCCATCGCGTGAACGAGGTCCTGCTGGGCCATGGTGTGACCAAGTCCCTCGCGCTCCAGACGGCCGTCGCCATCGAGGAGCTGGTCGTGTGCGTGCACCTTAACAACGCGCACCAGCGCCACGACGTCCACTTTGACACCATCGTGCGGAACCTGGACGACAGCGTGCAGGTGTCGCTACGTGACAACGGCACGCCCTTTGACCCTGCGCACACGAGCGAGATAGCGCCCAAGGGCACGCCCGAGGAGCGCGAGATGGCAATGGATGGCATGGCGGTGCTCAAGTCCCTTGCCTCGAGCGTGGAGTACCACTACACCCTTGGCCTCAACCACACGGTCATCCAATTGAGCAAAGGAACGGACGCGAGTCCCGCGCGGGACGAGCATTCGGAGGTGGAAGCATGAGCAACGAATACCTTGAGCCCCTATGGGAGGCCCTCAACACCTACGCGGAGTATCCCGCCATTGTCGATAAGAGCGGACAGCGGCAGACGTCCTACGCTGAGCTTAAGACCCTCGTCTGCCGCGTGGTGGCATGGCTGGACGCACAGGGCATCGCCCCTGCCTCGTTCGTGCCCATCGTGCTGCCGTCGTCGATGGAGTACTACGCGGCGGAGATTGGCATCTGGATGGCGGGCCACTCCTCCGTTCCCATGGGCACGGCCTTCCCGCCCGACCGCATCGCCTACATCATGGAGCACTGTGAGGCGCCCCTGTGCATAGACGAGGCGGCGTGGGAGGAGATTCTCGCCACGCCCCCACGGGAGTTCGAGGGCGGCGCCCCGGACTACCCGGACGAGGATGTACCGGCGCTGCTCATCTACACGTCAGGCTCCACGGGCGCGCCCAAGGGAATCATCCACACCTTTGGCGGGCTGGCCGTCAAGCACACGGCCAAGGTCGCGCTCGCGTATACGACCGACGACCACTGGGCCATGGGGGCGCCTCCCTACTTTGTGGCGTCGCTCACTGCCTTCAAGCTGCTCAAGGAGGGCGGACAGCTCCACCTGATCGCGCCGGAGATGTTCCACGACATCAATGCCTTTGAGGACTACATCGTCGACGCCAAGATCACCTTCACGTTCATGAGCCCCTCGATGCTCAGGCAGTTCCATAACCGCTCGGACACGCTCAAGGTCGTGTTCACGGGTAGCGAGCGCCTGAGCGGCATGTGCAGCAAGGAGGGCTACAAGCTCATCAACTGCTTTGGCATGAGCGAGACGGCCGGCACGGTCACAGCCTATCCGGTCATGCAGCCCTACGACGCCACGCCAGTGGGAAAGCCCGAGGAGAAATGGGCTCTCCTGGATGAAGACGGCAACCCCGTGCCCGAGGGCGAGGAGGGCGAGTTCTGCCTGAGTGGCAAGTACTGCAAGGGCTACTACAAGGATCCCGAGCGCACCGCCGAGCTCTATCGCGGCGGGTGGCTGCACACTGGTGACATCATGCGCCAGCTTCCCGACGGCAACCTCGTGTACGTGAACCGCAAGGACTGGATGGCCAAGATCAACGGCCAGCGCGTGGAACCGGGCGAGGTCGAGGAGGCCTGCCGCAAGCTCGACGGCGTCGAGATGGCCGTGGTCAAGGCCTTTGACCGCGAGGAGTCGGGCCAGTACCTGTGCGCGTTCTACATCGGAGACGCCGACCCCGAGGCGCTGCGCGAGAGCCTCGCGGCCAAGCTCCCTCCCTACATGGTGCCCTCGTTCTTCGTCCCCGTTCGCGAGTTCGCGCTGCTGCCCAACGGCAAGATCAACCGCAAGGTCCTGGCGTCCCCGGATATCGCCACCATGCGCAGCAGCTACGAGCCACCGCAGACGGAGCTGGAGTCCCGGCTCTGCGATGCCTATGCGCAGATTTTTGAGCTGGAGCAGGTCGGCGCCCTGGACGACTTCTTCCTGCTTGGCGGCGACTCCATCCGCGTGATGAAGCTCCAGCAGCTTATGGGAGACCTTCCCCTCACGGCAAAGATGGTCCAGGAGGCCCGCACGCCGCGCGTGCTGGCCCAGGCCATCCAGGAGGCGGCCGGTTCCGGCGAGGGCGCGGACGTCGGCTACGTCTTTGAGGGCTCGGGCACCAAGCCCTGTCCGCTCACGCAGACCCAGCTTGGCATCTACACGGAGTCGGTGGCCCGCGCCGGCGAGGCGGTCTACAACAACCCGGTCCTGCTGCGGCTTGACCCCGCCGTTGACCCCGACCGGCTCGCCCGCGCGCTCGAGGCCGCGATCGAGGCCCATCCCTTCGTCAAGATCCACATCCAGGAGGACGACGAGGGCAACCCGCTCATGGTCCCGGGCGAGGGTGCCTACACGCAAGAGGTCGAGCGCATGAGCGACAAGGAGCTCGAGGCGCTCAAGCCTCAGCTCACGCAGCCCTTTGACCTGCACGAGGGCCCGCTCTTTAGGATCCGCGTCATCGTCACGCCCACCGCGCCCTACCTGTTCACCGACTTCCAGCACATCATCTACGACGGCACCTCCGCGCGCATCTTCATGGCCGATGTCGCGGATGCCTATGAGGGCGCGAGCGTCGAGCCCGAGCGTGTGAGCGGCTTTGACGTTGCCCTGCGCGAGCAGGCCCTGCGCGCCTCAGAGAGCTACGAGCGCTCGCGCGAGTACTACGAGTCCACCTTTGGCAGCCTGGACCTGGACACCACGCCCGAGCCGGACTGCCACGGCGACGAGGTAACCTACGCCATCGTTCAACGCGAGCTCGCCGTGAGCACGAACGCGGTCAAGGCCTTCTGCACGCGCCTGGGCATCACCCAGAACGTCCTGGCGCTCGGTGCCTTTGGCAAGCTCATGGCCGCCTACGCTCACACAGACGAGTCGTCCTTTACCACCATCTACAACGGGCGGTCCGACTTTGCCACCTCGCGCACGGTGGACATGATGGTCAAGACGCTCCCGGTGTACTGCAAGGCCGACCCGAGCCAGCGCGTGCCCGACTACCTCTACGGCATCAAGGAACAGGTCATGAGTTCCATGGCCAACGACATCTACTCCTTTGCCGAGCTCAGTGCCAGCACGGGCTTTAGCTCCGACGTCCTCTTTGCCTACCAGGGTGACTACCTGGCACTGGGGACGGTGTGTGGCAAGCCCTACGAGCGTGTGGAGCTGGGCGGCAACGCCACGGGCTCGCCCTTGGGCCTCCAGCTCTTCAAGGGCCCGGATGGCTTCGTGCTCCGCGCCGAGTTCCAGTCCAACCGCTACTCGGAGCGGTTCGTGACCAACCTTGTCACGTCGTTTGACACGGTCATGCAGTCCATGCTGAGCGCCGAGCACCTGGCCGAGGTGGAGCTCGTAGACGCCGCCCAGCTCGAGCTCCTGGAGTCCTTCCAGGGCAGGGAGGTTGCCTACGACACGACGCAGACCATCGTCTCGCTCTTTGGCCAGACGGCGAGCCTGTATCCCGAAAACATCGCGGCTGTCTATAAGGACGAGCGCCTCACCTACGCCAAGACGGACCAGCTGGCAACTGCGCTGGCGCGTCACATCCGCGCGCGCATCGACCCCCAGCCCGGAGACGTCGTCTCCATCCTCATCCCCCGCGGCCTGCTCATGCCCGTCGCCTCCCTGGCGGCGCTCAAGGCGGGCTGCGCCTACCAGCCGCTCGACCCCACCTACCCGCCCGAGCGCCTCAACTTCATGGTCAAGGACGCGAACGCCCGCCTGCTCATAAGCTCGCCGGAGCTCTGCGACATCGTGAGCGAGTACGACGGCGAGGTCATCGAGCTCGGGAGCGTGGATGACATCGCGGACCTCGGGGCGCCTCCCCAGGTGGAGCTCCCGGCGCCCTCGCCCGAGGACCTCTTTGTCCTGCTGTACACGTCCGGTACGACGGGCGTTCCCAAGGGCGTGCGCCTCACCCACGCTAACCTTGCCTGCTTTGTCGGCTGGTACCAGCGCTTCTATGGCCTGGGTCCCCAGCACCGCGTGTGCGCCTACGCGAGCTATGGCTTTGACGCCTGCATGATGGACATGTACCCGGCGCTCACCTGTGGCGCGGGCGTCGTCATCGTGCCCGAGGAGATCCGCCTGGACCTCGTGGCACTCGGCGACTACTACGAGCGCAACGGCGTGACCCACGCGTTCATGACCACGCAGGTGGGCCGCCAGTTCGCCCTCTTGGGCTCGTGCTCGACCCTCCAGTACCTGAGCATGGGCGGCGAGACCCTCGTGCCCTTTGACCTGGACGCCAGCTTCCCCGTCGTCAACGTGTACGGCCCCTCGGAGTGCACCGTCCTCGTGACTGCCTACCAGCTCCAAGGGGGCGAGAAGAGCTACCCCATAGGACACCTCATCGACAACGTGCGCGGCTACATCGTCGACGGCAACGGCAACCGCGTGCCGCCGGGTGCGGCGGGCGAGCTGTGGCTGGCGACGGCTACCTCAACCGCCCCGACAAGACGGCCGAGGCCTTTGGCACCGATCCCTTTGACGACACGCACCAGCCCCTGTACCGCACGGGCGACATCGTGCGCTGGTCGCAGGACGGCCTCGTTGAGTTCATTGGCCGTCGCGACGGGCAGGTCAAGATCAGGGGCTTCCGCATCGAGCTCACCGAGGTGGAGGCCGTGGTCCGCGAGTTCCCGGGCGTGACTGACGCGACGGTCGCCGCCTTTGATCATCCCAACGGTGGCAAGTTTGTGGCCGCCTACGTGGTGGGGGACGGCGAGATCAGCAGCGCGGAGCTTGCCGACTTCATCCGCGAGCGCAAGCCGCCCTACATGGTCCCCGGCGCCATCATGCAGGTGGACGCCATTCCGCTCAATCAGAACGGCAAGGTCAACCGGCGCGCGCTGCCCGAGCCCACGCTGGTGGAGGCGGATGAGTCCGCCGAGGACGAGAGCCGCCCGATGAACGCCCTCGAGCGTGAGCTCCACGCCATCGTTGAGGACATCGTGGGCACGGACGCCTTTGGCGTGTCCACGCCGCTCGACCGCTGCGGCATGACCTCGGTCCAGAGCATCCGCCTGCTGGCCCTCGTGTACAAGCGCTTTGGCGTCTCCATCCACGCGCACGACCTGGACGACCAGACGTCTATCGCTACGCTCGAGGACATGATCCTGGGCGCCTGGATGTCCGGCGAGCGCCCGGGTGCGGCGGCCGACGAGGAGGCCGAGCCCGAGGAGCTCCACGCCCCGCTGACCTTCGCGCAGATGGGCGTCTACTACGAGTGTCTCAAGGCACCCGACTCGCTTGCCTACAACATCCCCTCCGACATCGAGTTCGCGGATGGCGTCTCGTCCGACGCGGTCACAGATGCCGTGCGCAAGGTCGTCGCCGCGCACCCCGTGCTCTCCTCGTGCTTTGCGCGCGAGGGCGAGGACGTCTACCTTGTGCCCAGCCAGGAGGAGCCGGCGGTGGAGCACATCTCCTGCAACGAGGAC
>CAJOGH010000092.1 GCA_905233865.1 uncultured Atopobiaceae bacterium | reverse complement strand
TAGACGTCAACGCCGGCCTGCCCGAGATTGACGAGCCGGCCATGCTCGAGCGCCTCGTGACCGAGGTCGGCCAGGTGACGACCGTGCCGCTGCAGGTGGACTCGTCCGATGCGGGCGCCATCGAGCGCGTGGTGCGCCCGTACGCCGGCAAGCCCTGCATCAACTCGGTCAACGGACGACCCGAGGTGCTTGACGCCGTCGTGCCCATTGCCGCGCACTACGGCTGCGCGCTGGTGGGCCTGTGCATAGACGAGGACGGCATCCCCGCGACCGCCCAGGGGCGCCTGGCCGTGGCGCGCAAGATCGTGGCCGCCACCGACGCGGCGGGCATCCCGCGCGCGGACGTCGCCATCGACTGCCTGACCATGGCCGTGAGCACCGACACCTCCGCCGCGCTCGAGCTGCTGGACGCCATCCGGCTGGTCAAGGCCGAGCTGCCTGGCGTGCGCTGCGTGCTGGGCGTGAGCAACGTGTCGTTTGGCCTGCCCGCACGGCCGCTGGTTAACGCCACCTTCCTTTCTGCCGCACTTGCTGCCGGCCTTGACCTGGCCATCGTAGACCCCACGAGCGAGCCGCTTGCCAACGCCATCGCGGCCTGGCGCGTGCTGAGCGGCGAGGACGACCACGCGCGTGCCTTCGTCGATGCCTTTGCCCAAACCAAGACGGACGACAAGAGCCCGAGCGTGTCTGTGGCCTCGCAGGAGCAGGTCAGCGACGAGGACGCGCTTGCCACCTGTGTGCTGGAGGGGCGTGCGCCGAGCGAGGACCTCATGGTCAGGCTCATGGACGCGCGCGGGACCCTGGGCGTCATCGACGACGTGCTCATCCCGGCGCTCGACCGCGTGGGGCAGCTCTTTGAGAAGGGCACGTTCTTCCTGCCGCAGCTCATGGCAAGCGCGGAGGCGGCCAAGGCCGGCTTTGACAGCCTGCGCGCCCATGACGCCGGCACGGGCGTGGGCTCCAAGGGCACCGTCGTGCTGGCGACCGTGGAGGGCGACATCCACGACATTGGCAAGAACATCGTGCGCATGCTGCTGGAGAACTACGACTACCGTGTGATTGACCTGGGTCGCGACGTGGCACCGCAGGCTGTGGTCGACGCAGTGGTCGCGGACCATGTCCAGCTCTGCGGGCTCTCTGCGCTCATGACCACGACCGTGCCTGCTATGGCGGCGACCATCGAGCTCTTGCGCGAGCAGGCACCCTGGTGTCGTGTTTGCGTGGGAGGCGCGGTCCTCACGCCCGAGTACGCGCAGATGGTGGGCGCCGACTTCTATGCCAAGGACGCCAACGAGACCGCCCGCATCGCCGCCCAGGTGTTCGCGTAGGTTTCTCCGTCCCGCGCGTCACGGGCGCTCCTGGGCATGTTGCCGCAGGAGCCCGGTGAGGCAGATGCCGACAGGGGCAGGCGGCGGGAGGCGAGTATGTCTGAGCCCGCGCTCTTTGCGGGCGAGTTTCCCTGAAGGGACTAGCTCCGCGTCGGCGCAGCCTGCCGCCTGCGCCGAAGGCATCGGATGCCGAACGCTCCTGCGCAACATGCCCAGGGGCGTTAACGGCGGGCGGGCGCTACGCTCTTGTCGCCCTCAGACTACTGGCGGTAGTACTGCAGGAAGTCGGCAAGGCGGAACATCGCGTCACGCAGCGTCTGCAGGCGCGGCAGGTACACGATGCGGAAGTGGCCCGGCGTATCGTAGTTGAAGCCCTTGCCCGAGACCACGAGTACCTTCTTCTCGCGCAGGAGGTCCAGGGCAAACTGGTCGTCGTCCTGGATGTTGAACTTCTTGGGGTCCAGCTTGGGGAAGATGTAGAACGCCGCCTGCGGCTTGACCACGCTCACGCCGTCAATGTCGCAGAGCGCCTCGTACACGAAGTTGCGCTGCTCGTACACGCGGCCGCCGGGCACGATGTAGTCGTTGACGGACTGGTGTCCCCACAGCGCCGTCTGCACGATGCTCTGCGCCGGCACGTTGGAGCACAGGCGCATGTTGGACAGCATGTTGATGCCCAGCATGTAGTCGCGCGCGACGCGCTTGTTGCCGGAGAGCACCATCCAGCCGATGCGATAGCCGGCGATCATGTGGCTCTTGGACAGACCGGAGAACGTCACGCAAAAGAGGTCGGGCGCCAGGCTCGCGATGCTCACGTGCTCGCCGCCGTCCATGACCAGGCGATCGTAGATCTCATCGCTAAAGATGATCAGCTGGTGCTCGCGAGCGATCTGGACGATGCCCTCCAGGATCTCGCGCGGGTACAGCGCACCCGTGGGGTTGTTGGGGTTGATGACGACGATGGCCTTGGTGCGCGAGGTGACCTTGGAGCGCATGTCGTCCAGATCGGGGTACCAGTTGGCCTGCTCGTCGCAGAGGTAGTGTACGGGCGTGCCGCCGGCCAGCGTCGCGCAGGCGGTCCACAGCGGATAGTCAGGGCTGGGGATGAGGATCTCGTCGCCGGAGTCCAGCAGCGCCGACATGCACAGATTGATGAGCTCGGACACGCCGTTGCCGGTGTAGATGTCCTCCATGCTCACGTTGGGCAGGCCCTTGATCTGCGAGTACTGCATGATGGCCTTGCGCGCGCTAAAGAGGCCGCGCGAGTCGGAGTAGCCCTCGCAGTCGGTCAGCTGGCGCGCCATGTCGCTCACGACCTCGTCGGGCGTGCGGAAGCCAAACGGCGCGGGGTTGCCGATGTTGAGCTTGAGCACGTTGATGCCCATGTCCTCCATGCGGTTGGCCTCGTCGACCACCGGGCCGCGGACATCATAGAGAACGTTGTCGAGCTTGGTTGACTTCTTGAACTCTCGCATGGGGCGCTCCTTTGCGTCGCGGGACTGCGTGTTGTCTGACTCAGGCCTGGATGCCGGCGTTGGTTCCGACGTGTGCTCCGCCTTGGGCGACAAGAGCCCAGGGTTGGCAGGCTCACCGGTGGCAAGCCAGCCGGCGTCCACGCCCAGGGCCTGGGCCAGGAAGTCCATGGTGTCGGGGCGCGGCTCGTTCTTGCCGCTCAGATACTGGCTCAGTTGGCTGCGCCCCAGGCGCGCGCCGGATGCCTGCGCCTTGCGGATGAGGTCGGCCTGCTTGAGGCCTGCCCCCTCGAGCGCCTGGCGGAGCCTTTCGGCAAAGGTAGAGTTGTCCATCCCGCTCCCTCCGTTTGTTCAAAATTGAACATACTTGCGTCTTGCGGCAGACTATACTCCGCAAAATTGAACAACGCAAGCAGAAATTTGTTCAATTCTGAACTTTCGCAGGATTAACGCTCGCAGAGCCAGAAGCGGCACGTGTAGGCAGGCAGGTCGGAACCAGCGCCAAAGTCGTGGTCATCGCCGGTAACCAGGTCCACGGCACGGCCGCACTGAGCATCGAAGTCCAGGTGTACGGAGGCGCTATCCATGTTCAAGGCCACGATCACGCGCTCGCCCTCTACAGCGCGTTCAAACAGGAGCTGCTTGGGCTGGCACAGAATCTGGCGATAGCTGCCGTGCCGCAGCGCCTCGGACTTGGCGCGAGCCGCGGCAAAGGCTGCGATGGCGTCGGTGAGCTCGTTCCACTCGGGCTCGGCCACGTACGGGCGGATCTCATGGTCGTAGGGGCGCTTCTCGCCCTCGATGCCCCACTCGGAGCCGTAGTACACGCTCGGCGTGCCCACGATGCCAAACAGCAGGCCATAGAGTGGCTTGAGGCAGCTCTTGTCGTCCAGCTTGGTGGCAATGCGGTCAACGTCGTGGTTGTCAACGAAGTCCAGCAGGTGCTTGCCCGTGTAGAGGTCCCAGGGTTCCGAGCCGCTCTGGCGCTCGAAGGCGTAGGCCACCTCGTGCATGTTGGCGCTGTTGACGCTCGACCACAGGCCCTTGTAGCACTCGTAGTTGGTGACGGAATGACAGCCGTCGTCGGCCATCCACTGGTTGTAGTCGCCGTGCAGGGTCTCGCCCAGTAGGATGAAGTCATCGCCGCGCGCCTGACCCAGCTCGTTGGCCACGCCGCGCAGCTCGCGCAGGAACTGACGGTCCAGGCAGTAGGCCACGTCCAGACGCAGGCCGTCAATGTCAAACTCGCGCTGCCAGGTACGCACGCAGTCAAAGAGGTAGCCGCGAACCTCGGGGTTGCCCAGGTTGAGCTTGACGATGTCGTCACAGCCCTCCCAGGTCTCGTACCAGAAGCCGTCGTCAAAGGCCGAGTTGCCGTCAAAGGAGATGTTGAACCAGCCACAGTAGGGACTGTCCCACTTCTTTTGGAGCACGTCCTCAAAGGCCCAGAACCTGCGACCCACGTGGTTGAACACGCCGTCCAGCATCACACGGATGCCGTGCTCGTGCATGACGCCGACCAGGTGCGCCAGGTCCTCATTGGTGCCTAGGCGCGCGTCCACGTGCAGGTAGTCGCAGGTGTCATAGCCGTGGCTCACGCTCTCGAACACGGGGTTGAGCAGCAGCGTGTTGGCGCCCAGGCGCTCCAGGTGCTCCACCC
>CAJOGH010000091.1:9398-11020 GCA_905233865.1 uncultured Atopobiaceae bacterium | reverse complement strand
TCTGGCGGCGCGAGTCGAGGTCCGCGCAGATGACGGCCAGGCCACGCAGGGTAATGCCCTCCAGGTAGTCGGGCATGAGACCCAGAAACTCCGGGTCGGGACCGGTCGTACGGGGCACCATGCGACCCTCGGACTCCATGCGCGCGGCCAGGGCGGCGCCCGCGTTCCTGAACTGCTTGTAGGCGATCAGACGGGCAACGAGCACCTCGCGCGCCTCGTCTGGGCTCAGGTCCTCAAGCTCCTCGTCCTCCTCGTCGTCCGTTGCCTTGCGACGCGTGCCGTAGTCGTCAGGAACGAGGCTGGCGGCCTTGATATCCAGAAGCGTCGAGGCCACGAGGACGAAGTCGGACGCGACGTCGAGGTCCATGTCTCTCATGCGCTCGACCTCGGCGAGGTACTGGTCGGCCACCTCGGCTATGGAGATGGCGCCGATGTCCACGCGCTGCCTGTTGACCAGCTGCAGCAGGAGGTCAAAGGGCCCAGAGTAGACCTGTGTGGAAACGTGATAGCTCATGCCCTATGCCCCCAGCAGGAAGTTGAGCGTGCCATAGACGGCCGTGTGAAGGAAGGTGCCGATTGGGTTGTAGCCTGTGACCATAGGAAACAGGTACATGACGCCCAGGAAGATGGGCATCGCGTAGTACTGGACGCGATAGTAGCCCTGGCGCGCGCTGTCGGAGAGAAACGGCAGGATGAGCTTGGAGCCATCGAGCGGCGGCAGCGGGATGAGATTGAAGAACATGAGGGAGAGGTTGACCACGATGTAGGTGGAGGCAATCTGCGCCATGGGCTGGGCGACACCGAGCTGCAGTGCCCCGTTCATGTAGGCGAAGTCAATCAGGTAGAACAGACCCGTGCCCACAAGGGCCTGCAGCGCGTTTGACGCAGGTCCCGCCAAGGCCACGAGGGCCTCGTCGCGCCGGGGATGGCGCAGGCGACGCGGGTCATAGGGCACGGGGTTCGCAAACGCGAACACGGGGCCTCCCGCGAGTACCATGGCAAGCGGAAGCAGGAAAGAGCCCACCGGATGGAGGTGCACGAAGGGATTGAGCGTGATCCTGCCCGCATCGTGAGCTGTGGGGTCACCGCAGGCATAGGCCGTGGCGGCATGTGCGACCTCGTGGAACATGGATGACACGATAAGAAGGGCCACCGTGATGGCAACGTTGAGATAGTCAGTCACGCTCGTCCCCTACCTGTTCTTGAGCGCATAGGCCCCGCGCTGGCAGGCGTAGTCGATGCCAAAGAGGACAAGGGCGAGGATGGCATAGTCGCCACGAAACGCCCCGCCGAAGGGTGTGAGGAACACGAACAGTCCCGAAAGCGGTCCGGGCACGAACGAGTCGATGAGCGTGGACGCCATCAGCAGGAGCTGGCGAAACGGTCCCGTGGGAAAGCAGAGCATGACGATGACAATGGCTATGAATATGGCAACGACGCGCAAGATGACGCCGAGTGCGGACAGGGCAAAGGCCCCATACCTCTGGGCAGGGCTAGGCACCGCTGACCTCCTCGATCTTCTCGGTAAGCTCCAGCCACTCGGTCTCGAGGGCGGGAACCTTCTTGGACAGGGAAGCGTACTCCTTCATGAGCTTGTCAAACCGGTCGCTGTCGGCATAGAC
>CAJOGH010000091.1:7957-9366 GCA_905233865.1 uncultured Atopobiaceae bacterium | reverse complement strand
GGTCCAAGCGCAGCCTCGACCTCCTTGAGACGCCGGCGCTCCTCGCGGATGCGCTTGCTGGCGGCGTTGCGGGCCTCGGCCTCCGCACGACGCTGCTCGCGCGTCTTGACGTTGCGTCGTCCGGGCTTGGCAGTCTCTGTGGCCTGCTCCTTTGGCTCGGCCTTGGTGACCGTCTCCGCGGGAGCGGGAGCGGCTGAGGCGTTGGCCTCGCGGGCGGCAAGCTCTTCTCGCTTGAAAAGGTAGTAGTCGTAGTCTCCGTCATAGAGCGTGACGGAGCCGTCGCGGACGTCGATGACCTTGGTGGCCACCGCGCGCACGAGGTGCTCGTCATGGCTGATAAGAACGATGGTGCCCGGAAATTCCACGAGGGCCTGCTCCAGGACGTCGACCGAGTCGATGTCCAGGTGATTGGTGGGCTCGTCCAGGCAGATGAGAGGGTCGGGTGCCACGAGCATCTTGGCCAGGGCCAGGCGTGCCCGCTCGCCTCCGGACAGCACGCTCACGCGCTTTTCCACGTCGTCACCGTGGAACAGGAAGGCGCCAAGCAGGCGTCGCTCCTCCGAGGTAGTCCAGCCCGGTGCCACCGAGTCCATCTCGGCCATGACCGTGTTGCCCTCGTTCATGGTCTCCAGCTGGTGCTGGGCATAGTAGGAGTACGTGACGTTCTTGCCCAGCTCAATGCGCCCGCTCGTGGGCTCAAAGACGTGGGCGATCATCTTCATGAGGGTGGACTTGCCCGCGCCGTTGGGACCCACGAGCGCAACGTGGTCGCCGCGGTAGAGCGTGAGGTCCACGCCCTCGTAGACAAGATTGTCGTCAAAGCGCTTGGAAACGTTGTCCACGTGGACCACCATGTCGCCGGTGCGCGGCGGCTCGGGAAAGCTGAAGTGCATGTGGTGGGAGGACTCGGGCAGGACCACAAGCTCAGAGCGGATCTTCTCTATACGCTTGACGCGCTCTTGGACCTGCTTGGCCTTGGTGGGCTTGTAGCGGAACTTCTCGACGAAGACCTCCATGTGCTGGATGTCGCGCTCCTGGGCGGCACGCTTGGCCTTGAGCTGCTCGAGGTTTGACTCGCGCTGGCGCAGGTAGCTGGTATAGGTGCCGGTGTAGGTGTACAGGCGGCGGTTCTCCAGGCTCGCCACGTGGCTCACGCAGGCGTCCATGAAGGAGCGGTCGTGGCTCACCAGCAGCACGGCGCCGTCATAGGACGACAAGAACTGCTCGAACCAACGGACGCTCTCAAGGTCAAGGTGGTTGGTGGGCTCGTCCAAAAGCAGCAAGTCAGGATGGCGCAGCAGCAGCTTGGAGAGCGAGATGCGCATCTGCCAGCCACCCGAGAAGTCACAGGCGGGCTTGGTGAGGTCCTCCACGGGAAAGCCGAGACCGCACAGAATCTGGCGCGCACG
>CAJOGH010000091.1:0-7807 GCA_905233865.1 uncultured Atopobiaceae bacterium | reverse complement strand
AAGTTGCCCGCAAGCTTGGTCTCCTGCTCCAGGTAGCCTATCGTGGTGCCGCGCGCAAAGGACACGGTGCCCTCGTCGGCGGTCTCCTGACCCATGAGGATCTTGAGCAGGGTGGTCTTGCCGGCGCCGTTGGGACCCACGAGCGCCCAACGCTCACCTGCGTTAAGCTGCAGGGTCGCCTGGCTGTAGAGCACCCGAGCCCCAAAGGACTTGGTTATCTTGTCTGCGAGGACTATCACGAACTCACCTGTTGGCTATGACATGGCCCTTACGAGCCTCACGTTTTCCATGGGCAAGTATAGGGCATGGGAGGCCGCAGGCGGTAGCTACCACAGCACCTACAGACCCTCGTCCCCAAGGAAGGCACCCGTCTGGCGGTCCCACAGGCCAGCATAGGCGCCACCGGCAGCCACAAGTTCCTCGTGCGTGCCCGACTCCACGATCTTGCCCTGGTCAAGCACGACGATGCGGTCGAGCGAAGCCACGGTGGACAGGAGGTGCGCAACGACGATGGCGGTGCGCCCGCGCATGAGGTTAGCAAGGGCCTCCTGGACCAGCTGCTCGGACTCGGAGTCAAGCGCCGAGGTCGCCTCGTCAAGCACAAGAATGGGACAGTCGGCCAACAGCGCGCGGGCTATGGCAACGCGCTGGCGCTGACCGCCGGAGAGCTTGATGCCGCGCTCGCCCACCATGGTGTCCAGACCCTCAGGAAGGCGCTCAATGAACTCCAGCGCGTTTGCCTCGGCCGCGGCAGCACGAATCTCGTCGTCAGTGGCGTCGGGTTTGCCGTAGGCGATGTTCTCGCGGATGGAGCGGTGGAACAGCAGCGCCTCCTGTGGCACGTAGGCAATCTGGTGACGCAGGCTCTGCTGGCGGCAGCGCGCTACGTCCTGGCCATCCACGAGGATGTGACCGTCCGTGACGTCAGAAAGTCGCAGCAGCAGCTTGGTGAGGGTCGTCTTGCCCGAGCCCGAGCGACCCACCAGGCCAACGCGCTCGCCTGGGGCAATCTTGAGGTTCAGGTGCTCAAAGACATGGTCTCCGGCACGCGCGTCCTCATAGCCAAAGGTGAGGTCCTCAAAGCTGATGGCGCCCTCGCTCACCACGAGGTCCTTGGCGTCCGGGTCATCGGCCACCATGCGGGGCTCATCCAAGACACGTGTCATGCCCTCAGCGTCGCCAAAGGCACGATTGAGGCGCTGCAACAGCGAGTTGATCATGTTAAAGCGCAGCGTGAGGTTGTAGGTGTAGGTAAAGACCATAACGAGCGTACCGGCAGACACGCCAAACCAGGCGTTGCCACCCACCACGAAGACGCTCGTGACGATCATGATGAGCGCGATCATGGACGACGTGATGGCGCCACGGGCGGTGCTTGCGCGGATGCGCTTGCCATCCGTTGCCATGACCAGTTGATTGGCCTCGTCAAACAGGGAGCGCTCGTAGTCCTCGCGGCCATAGGTCTTGACCGTGAGGATGTTGGTCACGGAGTCGGAGAGCTCGCCGGACAGCTGGTTCTGGGCACCCGAGGCCTCGGCGTTGATGGACAGGATGCGCTTGTAGAGCGCGTAGGCCACCATGAAGTAGCCCACCAATAGCACCAGCAGCACGGCAACGAACAGAGGCACGCTGGCAATGAGTGCTATGACCATGCCCACGATGGAGGCGATGAGCGTGACGATGGAGTACGACATCGAGTTGATGAGCTCGTTGTAGGCAGAGAGAAACTTGGACGACTGGCTCACGAGCGACCCGCCAAAGCGGTTGGCATGGAAGGTCATCGACTGGTTGCACAGGGTCTCAAAGACCGTCGTGGCAAGCTCGTAGTTGGCATGGCGCTGGAGGCTCCAAGTGGTGTAGTCCTGGAGCTTGGAGCAAAACTGTCCCAGGATGTTGAAGGCCGCAAGCGCCAGAAGGTAGGGACCAAAGACGTAGAACACCTGGTCGGCAGCAACTGGCGCCTCGTTGATGCGGTCAACGATGAGGCCCATGATCCAGGTGTTGCCATACGTAAGGAACAGCACGTAGCCCACATCGGCCAGAATGTTGAGTACAAAGGTGCCCATCTGGGTCTTGGTGGCTGCCCAGAAGTAGTGCAGTGTTCGTAAAGTGACGGAGCTTTCCATGCTCTCCCCTGCTCTCGCTCGGTACATACACGGTAGTTATGCCCAACCAACCGCAGTCCGAGACAATTGGCCTGCCGTTTGCTCTTATCTACAGACAAGATACGATGCAACTGATGAGACAAATGCGCTCCACTTGTCTCATTGCGTGCAATCTATTTGCGCTTGTCGCTTACGTACAGATTTGTGGGCGACCGAGATTTGCCCTTGTTCCCCAGACGAGTTCTGCTATAGTTCTCTCGCACGGGCGATTGGCTCAGGGGTAGAGCACATCCTTCACACGGATGGGGTCGTTGGTTCAAATCCAACATCGCCCACCATAGAGACTACGGCAGGTCGGGTATTCTGGCCTGCTTTTCTTTTATCCCATGCCTATAAGAATCATATGGTGCTGCCTGCCGACAAGTGCTTAACAAATCGTTCAGGTAATGATAGATTGAATCCGTTGGCACAGGCAGAAGGGGATGATTCGCCGCATGGAAGCCGATGGTGTCCTGCGTTCGGAGTGGACCGAGCTCGTACCTGGGGGCTTTCTTGTCTACTATGCCGACGGCGACGAGGAGATCATCCACGCCAACGACAACCTGATCAATCTCTTTGAGTGCGATGACTTTGACGACTTCATGGCACATACCGGGGGAACCTTCAAGGGTCTCGTGCACAGGACCGACCTCCCCTCGACCGAGGACTCCATCTGGGGTCAGGTGACCACGCGCGATGGTCTCGACCACATCCACTACCGCATCCAGACAAAGAGCGGCAAGACCGTTGTCGTGGACGACTACGGCCGACTGGTGGAGCGTCCCGGAGAGCGGCCGGTGTTCTACGCGTTCATCATGGGCATGGGGATCGACAACTCGGTCGACTGGCTGACCGGACTGCCCTCCATGGAGCGCTTCCTCTACGTGGCAGGGCTCGAGGCCGAGGCCATGCGTGAGCGCGACGAGCCCGGGGGCCTCATCATCTTTGACCTCATGGGCATGAAGGCCTTCAACGCGACCTATGGAATCGAGAAGGGCGACAAGGTCCTCTGCTCGTTCGCCAACGTCCTCCGCAAGCAGTTTGGTGCCGAGCTGGTCTGCCGCCACTCGGGCGACAGCTTTTGCGCCCTCGCACCCTTGGAGATACTCCACGAGGAAGTGCAGACGGTCTTCGAGGAGTTTGAGGCCGACAACCGGGGGCGCAACCCGCCCGTCATGGCAGGCGCGTGCGAGGTCGAGGAGAGAAGCGACCTCAGCACGGTCGTGGACCGCGCCAAGCAGGCATGCGACTCGGACCGTACGACGTGGGAGTCGCACCTCTCCTGGTACACGCAGGACATGCGCGAGCACGAGACGCTGCGCGCCTACGTGCTGGAGAACATCGACCGCGCCATTGCAAAGGGCTGGATTCGTCCCCACTACCAGCCCGTCATTCGCTCCTCAACCGGTAGGGTGTGCAGCGCGGAGGCACTCGCGCGCTGGGAAGACCCCAAGTACGGAAGGCTCTCCCCTGCACAGTTCGTACCCGTCCTCGAGCAGGCAAACATCCTACGCAAGCTTGACTTCTCCATCATAGACTCGGTCATTCGCGACCTCTCGCGCCTGATTGGCGAGGGCCGTCCCGTGGTCCCTATCTCAGTAAACCTGTCCCTGCGCGAGGCCTCTCAGCTCAACATCGCAAGCATCCTTTCCGCCGCGTGCGACGAGGCAGATGTCCCCCACGACCTGCTTCGAGTCGAGTTCACCGAGTCAAACCTCGACAACGACGCCGGACTGCTCGACGAGCAGATCAAGGACCTTCACGCAGAGGGCTTCGAGGTCTGGATGGACGACTTTGGGAGTGGCTACTCGTCCCTGACCGTGCTCTCGGACGCAAGCTTTGACGGAATCAAGCTGGACAACGCCTTTGCCTCTAAGGGCGACGTACCCCGAGCGAGCGTCATCGTTGGCGGCGTCATCCGCTCGGCAAAGTCCGTCGGCGTCAAGACGTTGGCAGAGGGCATCGAGACTCCCGAGCTCGCTCAGGCGATGACGAGCATGGGCTGCGACAAGCTCCAGGGATACCACTTCTTTGACCCCATGCCCATCGACGAGTTCGTCTCGACCACCATGGACGAGTCCGGTCGCGGCTGGGAGCCCCTGAAGGAGCACGCGTATTGGGACACGATCGGCCTGGTAAGCCTCCCGGACGTCACCTTTGGCATCAAGAGCGACGGGGAGCAGATCGAAGGGCCTCTGCCGGCCGGCGTTTCGCGCCAGCTACGTCAGGTCAACGCCCTCGCTGCGCGACATCCTCGTGAACAAGGGGCGCGTGGCCAAGGGGCTTGACGCAGCCGAGTTCGCGGGAACGAGCATCCAGCTGAGCGAGTCGCTCTCGGATGCCTTGGGCCGCTGCGAGGTCTCGGGAGAGTGGGAGCTCCTGACCGGTACGCTCGAGGCGGGCACGGGATTCCAGTTCCGCATCAAGCCACTGTGCACGTGCGACGACGCCCATGCCTATGTCATTGCCTCCGTGCCCACGACTCTTGGCTCCGCCCTGGGCACCTACGGCGACGTCCCCATGGGATACGCGGTGCTCCATATGCTCTATGACGAGGATGGCAATGCGACCGATGCCGAGTATGTGTTTGCCAACCACCTGTTCTGCGAGTGGGGCAGGTTCAACGAGGACACGATGGTGGGCATGACGCTGACCGATGTCGCCCCAGACGAGGCGGAGCTCTGGATCGAGGTTTGCAAGCGTGCCGTGATAGGCGGCGAGACGTTCCAGGACGTGGTCTTTGCGGAGCACGCCGGGCACTGGCTCAGCTATAGCATCAGGCCATCGGACACTCCCGATCACTGCATCTTTGCCATCGCGCTCGTCGACTCCGAGCAGCGCGAGCGGCAGGAGCTCATCGACGCGGGCAATCGTGACATGCTCACGGGACTGCTCAACCGCCGCGGCATCGACGCGGAGATGGACCGCAAGATCGCCCAGAAGCCTGAGACTCCCTTCACGCTCACCCTCATTGACGTCGACGACTTCAAGACCGTCAACGACCTCTATGGCCATGACGTGGGCGACGAGGCGCTCAAGCACATCGCCAGCCTGCTGACCGAGACCTTCCCCGACGGCGCGGTCGTGGGCCGCAACGGCGGCGACGAGGCCATGGTGGCACTCTTTGGCCAGGATGCAAAGGATACCGCACGTTATCTCAAGGAGCTCGTGACCAGCGACATCGCGTTTGACTTTAGGGGTTGCAAGTATCACCTGACCATTAGTGCGGGCTACGCGTGGTGCAAGCGCGGCGCGGACCTGCATGACGCCTACACCAAGGCCGACGAGGCGCTCTATGCCGTCAAGCTGGCCGGGAAGTCCAACTTCATGGAGTGGTCCCCCACCATGAGCGAGATTCCCCAGCGATCGCTGTTGGGCTTTACGGCCCGCGAGCTTGCCGAGGGCATGCCGCTTGCCATGCTCGCCCACCGCCCGGACGGCACCCTCCTGTTTGCCAACGAGGGCCTGGCCCAGCTGCTTGGTTACGAGACGCTTCAGCAGGGACTCGAGGCAGTGGGCAGCTCGCTCGTCGGCTTCATGACGCCCGAGAGCATGGAACATCTGGAGACTAGGGTCATCAACGGCCTCAACGCGGAGCCCGACAAGCCTGTCGAGACCGTCCTCGAGGTCCGCAGGAGCGACGGTACAGACCTTCCCGTCATCTACCGCGCGCGTCTCTCATCTACCAAGAAGAAGGGCGACATCGTCTTTGCCTACATGGTCGGCAAGCACCCTGAGGAGTAAAAGGCCGCCCAGGGAGGGGCGGCCGATACGAGCTAACGAGTGTGACTTCCTCGACTTACTTGTCGAGCGCCTCGTCGACGACGCTTCGCGCCGTGAAGTACATGGCCAAGCTCAGAAGGGCCGCGCCGGAAAACACGATGAGCGGCAGCATGTCAACCGACGACGTGTTGGTAAAGTGTATGGCCGCCCACAGGCCCGCGTCCACCAGAATGCCCAGCATAAAGATGGGCATGAAACCGCTCATCTTGGATGGCACCGTGGCACCCTTGTTTCCCATGAGGCCGCTTGCCAGTTGGAACGCCCCAACAAGCCCCATCGTGCCGGTGACTGCCAATGAGATGCGACCGTCCATGAGACACTTGACACCCACGCCAAGAGAGACCAGGCCCCATGCGAGCAGGAGCAGGCTGACGATCTTCGCGTTCTTGCGGTTCTGCGACATATGAGCCTCCTTAGTGACTTATGCGTAGTGTAGACCATGTGGGCAGGATTGCGAGTGGAAATGGGCAGAAGGCCGCGCGGACGGCAGTGCGCCCCGCCAACGCTTCCTACGCCCTGCGCGCGTACCTAACGAGGTTGGCAAGGGACAGGCGGCACGAAAAAGCCCCCGGGGATCCGGGGGCAGATCGTGTGGTGGGCCCAGCAGGATTCGAACCTGCAACCCAGGGATTATGAGTCCCCTGCGCTAACCGTTGCGCCATAGGCCCGTATACAAAAGAAGGCGACGGCTTTCGCCGCCGCCCTTAGTTCTTGGTGGAGATAAGGGGGTTCGAACCCCTGACCTCATGACTGCCAGTCATGCGCTCTCCCAGCTGAGCTATATCCCCGTGGGTTGGTGCGAGAAGTACTATAGCAGAGCCAACCGCACGCGCAAGCGTGAATGCCAAAATAGGTCGGGGCGCATCACATTATGCACGCATAGACAAAATGCGTTCAGTAATGACCGCTGCCACATCCTCGATTGCGACGTCCTCGCGTTCCCCCGTCTCGCGGCACTTGACCTCGACGGAGCCGTTCTTAACGCCACGCTTGCCAATGACGATCTGGTACGGGAAGCCCATGAGGTCGGCGTCGTTGAACTTGACGCCAGCGCGCTCCGAGCGGTCGTCGACGATGACCTCCACGCCGGACTTCACGAGCTCGGAGGCAATCCTGTCAGCCACGGGCCACACGACGTCGTCGTAGGCATCCAGGGGAACGACCTCGACCTCAAAGGGGGCGACGCTCACAGGCCAGATGATGCCGTGCTCGTCGTTGTGCTGCTCCACGACGGCGGCAAGCGTGCGGGACACGCCGATGCCATAGCAGCCCATGAGGAAGGGCTTCTCGACACCATCCTCGTCGGCAAAGGTCGCACCCATGGACTCGGAGTACTTGGTGCCCAACTGGAAGACCTGGCTGACCTCGATGCCACGGGCGCTCTTGAGGGCCGCTCCGCAGTTGGGGCAGGCATCGCCAGCGGCGGCAGTGGCAAGGTCGACCCACTCGTCAACCTTAAAGTCGCGACCCGGGCGGGCGCCCTTGATGTGGAAGCCCTCCTCGTTGGAACCGACCAGCCAGCTGGTAGACTCGCGCAGCGAGATGTCGGCCACGACGCGTACGTCGCGCGCACCGACCGGCCCCATGAATCCCTTTGCCAGTCCGTGGGCAGCAAGCTCCTCGTCGCTCATGAAGGCATAGTGGCCAAATGCGTGCTCGGCCTTGACCTCGTTGAGCTCGTGATCGCCCGGGAGCAGCACGAGCACGGCAGAGCCGTCTTCGGCCACGAGCGCGACGGACTTGCGGCAGGCGCTCTCGGAGACGCCCAGCAGCTCGGCCAGGGAGGCAATCGTGCCCTCGCAGGGCGTCGCGATCTTCTCGCACTCCCCTGCCGGGCCCTCCTCAACGGTGATGGCGGCCGTTGCGGCCTCGTCGTCGGC
>CAJOGH010000090.1:4523-5477 GCA_905233865.1 uncultured Atopobiaceae bacterium | reverse complement strand
AGGTGGACGAGGAGGAGAAGTTCCTCAACACGCGCCAGGACTACCTCGACCGCATATCGGTGCTGTGCGGTGGCCGCGCGGCGGAGGAACTCATCTTTGGCGACCCCTCCGACGGCGCCAGCAACGACATCCAGCGCGCCACCGAGATTGCCCGCAACATGGTCACCCGCTTTGGCATGACCGACGAGTTCGGCATGGTGGCGCTCGGCGAGGTCCGCAACCGCTACCTTGACGGCGGCTCGACGCTCAGCTGCTCCGAGGGCACCGCGCAGCGCGTGGACCAGGCCGTCATCGACCTGGTGGAGCAGGGTCACGCCGCTGCCAAGGAGAGCCTGACCGCGCACCGCTTCAAGCTGCACGAGCTCGCGCGCTACCTGCAAAAGAAGGAGACCATCACCGGCGACGAGTTCATGAACATCTTCCTGCGCGACGACGGCTTCGCGCCCAATATCAACCCACAGGGATAGCGTCATTCGTGTGGTTCCGAAATAAACCTTGAGGAACCCTGTAAACTCATATAGAATGCAGTCGTTGGGTGGTTAGACGCCCACAAACTCTCGGCGCGGCGCCCATACCCCCCTAATGGTGCTGCGCACACTTTAGAGCGGAGTCCTCTTCCCCCGGAGGATTCCGCTCTCTTTATGCGCCGGCGCGACCCCATGCTATCCTCACGTGGAACGACTCCCGCGGCCCCGCCGCCCGACCGACCCAACCAGGACCAGATGACCCACCACAGCCTCCGCGCCCGCCTGGGCGTCCTCATAGCCATCACGCTTGCCGGTGTCGCTGCCGACCAGCTCGTCAAGGCCCTCATGCGCACCCTGCTCGCGAGCGGCCCGCGCACCCTCATCCCCGGCGTCCTCGACCTCGTGCTCGTCGAGAACTCCGGCGCGGCCTTCAGCCTGGCCGAGGGTGCCACGCCCGTCTTTGTCCTCGCGGCGCTCGCCGTCGCGC
>CAJOGH010000090.1:0-4494 GCA_905233865.1 uncultured Atopobiaceae bacterium | reverse complement strand
GCTCGTGGCGAGCCTGTCCTGCGTGGCCGCAGGTGGCCTGGGCAACCTTATCGACCGCCTGGTCAAGGGCACCGTCACCGACTTCTTCTGCACCACCTTCGTCACCTTCCCGGTCTTCAACGTGGCCGACATCCTCGTCACGCTGGGCGTGGCCGTCTCGCTGGTCCTCTTTGTCCGCATGCCCGACCCGGATGCCGCGGATGCCAGCTGCGCCACGGGCGATAAGAGCTCACAGGAGCAGCCCCATGGCTGAGCGCATTGTCGACCTGCTCGTTGACCCCGCAGGCGACGGCATGCGCCTTGACGCCTTCCTGGCCACGAGCGCAGAGCTCCCCAGTCGCTCTGCCTGCGCGCGGCTGGTGGAGTCCGGCGCGGTGACCATCAACTCCACGCTCGCCACCAGCAAGAGCGAGCGCGTGGCGCTGGGCGACCGCATCCGTGCCACCGTGGACGAGCCCGAGCCCTCGCCCTATCCCGGGGGACTTGCCCCCAATCCTTACATCGACCTGGACATCCGCTACGAGGACGAGCACCTGATCGTCCTGTCCAAGCAGGCGGGCCTCGTGTGCCATCCCAGCCCGGGACACGTGGACGACACGCTGGCCAACGCGCTCGTGGCCCGCTACGGCTACGGAAACCTCGGCCTTCTGCAGGGGGAGGACCGCCCAGGCATCGTGCATCGTCTGGACGGCGACACCTCCGGCCTCATGGTGGCCGCCAAGTCGGACGAGGCCCAGCGCGCGCTGCAGGACCTCATACGCCTGCGCACCCTCGACCGGCGCTACGTCACGCTCGTGCAGGGCTACGTCGCGGCAGACGAGGGTACCGTGACCACCGGCATCGCGCGAAGCCCGCGCGACCGCCTGCGCATGGCCGTCAGCGACGCGCCGGGCGCCCGCGAGGCCATCACCACCTTCCGTACCCTGGAGCGCTTTGAGGCGGGCCCGCGCGACGAGGGCTACAGCCTGCTCGAGTGCCACCTGTGGACCGGCCGCACCCACCAGATCCGCGTTCACATGCGCCACACGGGCCATCACCTGGTGGGTGATCCCCTCTACGGTCGCGGCGACCTCGCGCGCAACCTGCGGCTTACGCGCCAGTTCCTCCACTCATGGCACATCCGCTTTGACCATCCCATAACGGGAGAGCTCGTTGAGTTTTCCTCCGCCCTGCCCGAGGACCTTGCGGCTGTACTAAAATCATTGGAAGGACGTTCCATGGGGCGCACGGCCGTGGGGCAAGAGATCGTCCCGCAGATAGTGCCCCAGGACTCGTAGCTCATCGCAGAAAGGCAACAGCGTGGAAATCACTCGCATGGGGCTTACGCCCATCGTCACCTTCAACCTGGTGATCTTCCTCTTCTATACCCTTGCCTACCTGTACCAGATCGTCTACATCATCATCGCCATCGCCCGTGGCAACGTGAAGCTGCCCAAGGCCAAGAAGAAGCACCGCTTTGCCTACTTCATCGCCGCGCACAACGAGGAGCCGGTCATCGGCAACCTCGTGCGCTCCATCAAGGCGCAGAACTACCCGGCGGAGCTCATCGACGTCTTCGTCGTGGCTGACGCCTGCACCGACGAGACCGCGGCCCGCGCGGCTGAGGCCGGTGCCATCACCTGGGAGCGCAACGACCTCGTGCGCAAGGGCAAGTCCTGGGTCATGGACTATGGCTTCGACCGCATCCTCAACGAGTACGGCGAGGACTACTACGACGCCTACTTCGTCTTTGACGCCGACAACATCGTGAGCCCCGACTACACCGACATCATGAACGACGTCCTGGACGCCGGCTACATGGTGTCCACGTCGTACCGCAACTCCAAGAACTTCGACTCCTCCTGGATCAGCTCGGCCTACGCCCTGTGGTTCCTGCGCGAGGCCCGCTTCCTCAACAACTCCCGCATGCTCGTGGGCACCTCCTGCGCTATCTCCGGCTCGGGCTGGATGGTGGCCAACAACATCGTCCGTGGCATGCACGGCTGGGACTTCCACACCCTCACCGAGGACATCCAGTTCTCCACCTTCTGCGCGGCCAACGGCATCCAGATCGCCTATGCCCCCGCGGAGTTCTTTGACGAGCAGCCCCTGGACTTCCACAGCTCCTGGGTGCAGCGCATGCGTTGGACCAAGGGCTTCTACCAGGTCTTCTTTAGCTATCACTCGGACCTGCGCCGCGGCATCACCCAGCGCGGGCTCTTTAGCTCCTACGACATGCTCATGACCATCGCGCCGGGCATGATCCTCACGCTGGTCAGTGCCTTCGTCAACCTGACCTACCTCATCGTGGGCACGCTTAGCCACGGCTTCATTGCCACCACCGGCGAGCTGCAGATGTGCCTGGGATCGCTGGTCTTCACCTTCATGTCCATGTACTTCGTCTTCTTCCTCCTTGCCATCATCACGACGGTTTCGGAGCGCAAGCACATCCACGCCCGCAAGCGCTGGCGCGTGATAACCAACCTGTTCACCTTCCCGCTGTTCATGATGACCTACATTCCCATCACCGTGGCAGCCCTGTTCAAGAAGGTCGAATGGGTGCCCACCAAGCACGACATCGCCGTGGACTTTGACGATGTCGTGAACGAGTCCAACGCATAGGGAAAGACCGCGCGCCGCACGCAGACTGTGTGGCGCGCTTCTGTATTGGTGAAGCGTGGCGCTTTCAGGTGCTACAATCCCACAAAACCATTCACGCTGGCTAGCAGGAAAGGACATGCGCATGGCAACATTCTTCGAGGGCGAATCCCACACCTTCTCCGAGTATCTCCTGGTTCCCGGGTATTCGTCCGCCGAGAACATCCCGGCCAACGTGAACCTGGCCACTCCGCTTGTCAAGTTCAAGCGCGGCCAGCAGAGCCCCATCACCCTCAACATCCCCATGGTCTCCGCGATCATGCAGGCCGTCTCGGGCCCGCGCCTGGCCATCGCCCTGGCGCAGGAGGGTGGCATCTCCTTCATCTACGGCTCGCAGACCGCCGAGGACGAGGCCGCCATGGTCCGCTACGTCAAGGACTTCAAGGCGGGCTTCGTGGTCTCCGACTCCACGCTCACTCCTGACATGACGCTCCAGGACGTCCTCGATCTGCGTGACAAGACCGGTCACACCACCATGCCTGTCACCGACAACGGTGACGCCCACGGCAAGTTCTGCGGCATCGTGACCTCCCGCGACTACCGCGTGTCCCGCGACTCCCGCGACAAGCCCGTCCGTGACTTCATGACCAAGGCTGAGGACTGTGTCGTGGCCGACACGTCCACCTCGCTCAAGGTCGCCAACGACATCATCTGGGATCACAAGATCAACACCCTTCCCATTGTCGATAAGAACGGAAATCTGTCCTCCCTCGTCTTCCGCAAGGACTACGACTCGCACAAGTCGCGCCCCGAAGAGCTGCTTGACGATAACAAGCGCTACCTGGTGGGCGCGGGCATCAACACCCGTGACTACGAGACCCGCGTGCCCCTGCTGGTGGAGGCCGGTGCCGACGTCCTGTGCATCGACTCCTCCGAGGGCTACTCCGAGTGGCAGCGCCAGACCCTCCAGTGGATCCGCAAGACCTACGGCGATGACGTCTACGTGGGCGCCGGCAACGTCGTGGACGCCGAGGGCTTCCGCTTCCTCGCCGACGCTGGCGCGGACTTCGTCAAGGTCGGCATCGGCGGTGGCTCCATCTGCATCACGCGCGAGCAGAAGGGCATCGGCCGTGGCCAGGCGTCTGCTCTTATCGACGTATGCCAGGCCCGCGACGAGTACTTCGAGGAGACCGGCGTCTACGTGCCCGTGTGCTCCGACGGCGGCATCGTCTACGACTACCACATGACGCTCGCCCTGGCCATGGGCGCCGACTTCCTCATGCTGGGCCGCTACTTTGCCCGCTTTGACGAGTCGCCCACCCGCCGCGTGAACGTCAACGGCTCCTACATGAAGGAGTACTGGGGCGAGGGCTCCGCGCGTGCGCGCAACTGGGCCCGCTACGACCTGGGCGACTCCAAGAAGGCCCTCTCCTTCGTGGAGGGCGTGGACTCCTACGTGCCCTACGCCGGCCCGCTCCACGACAACGTGGCCTCGAGCCTGCTCAAGGTCCGCTCCACCATGTGCAACTGCGGCGCGCTCAACCTATCGGAGCTACGCGACAAGGCGCGGATCACGCTGGTGTCCGCGACCTCGCTCGTCGAGGGCGGCGCGCACGACGTGGTCCTAAAGGACGCCAACCAGCAGGGGAGCGTCAACTTCCGATCGTAAGGTCCAACCTGACATCAACCAGTGACGCTGCCACCCACCACGCGCGGGTGGCAGCTTTGTGAGGAGGCACCATGGCAGCCAACAACAAGAACTACCCGGCCTACGACGCCCACGCCATCGAGGACAAGTGGCAGGCGTTCTGGGAGCAGCACAACACCTTCCGCGCCACCGAGGACGCGTCACGCCCAAAGAAGTACGTGCTCGAGATGTTCCCGTACCCCTCGGGCGACCTGCACATGGGCCACGCC
>CAJOGH010000089.1 GCA_905233865.1 uncultured Atopobiaceae bacterium | reverse complement strand
GTGTGCGCCTCCTCCCCCACCCCACCCTGAGATGGGGACGGTGCGCGAGCAAGCACACCATGAGCCCAGCGCGGGACTTGAGCGGGCCACCGTGGGTCAGACGAAGTCCACACCTGACCGCGCGTGGGCGCTTTGGGGGCAGCGCGGACCATCCCAGGCCTACCTGGAGCCCAGAGGTGAGCTCACCACGGGTGCCACGGGCACTGCCACGGACGCTGGATAGCGATCACCGGCGCGTCGGCGCGTCGTCGGAGGCTCACAGCCTCACCAGAGGGTCTCAGGCCACCCGGAGAGACCTCGTGGTGGGACTGTCGATCCAGAGGCGACAAGGGCTGGGCATGCCGTCGGCTCGGGTACCAAACCCCGATAGAGACCGGATGGGTCCAGCGGCAAGGGAGGAGCCCTGCGAGCGCGGGGCAAGGCGCCAAAGCGCCGCGCAGCAGATAACGGGCCGTCGCATGCTACACAAGACGTTCTTGTGCTCTTTGCTTTTCGGCATTATCAGATGGGGCTCTGCCAACGGCCTTCCGCTTGCGCTTTCGCTCTCACCTTACGCGCCTCACAGTGCGTGTCGCCATGCCTGTCGATGGCTGCTAGACCGCCCTGTCTCATGTGCCTTGGAACCCAGGAAAATCTTGGGGCACGCGCGCACCGACACCAACTAGGGACACATCTCAGCAAGAAAAAGGCGAGAAGAGCATGCTCTTCTCGCCTTCTTGGTGGTTTTGGTGCTACGACTAGTTCTCAGGACGCATGTGAGGGAACAGGAGCACGTCGCGGATGGAGGCCTGATCGCAAAAGAGCATGGCCATGCGGTCGATGCCATAGCCCACGCCGCCCGCGGGAGGCATGCCGTACTCAAGGGCACGGACGTAGTCGGCGTCGTACTCCATGGCCTCGTCGTCGCCGGCCTCCTTGGCCTCGACCTGGGCGCGGAAGCGCTCCTCCTGATCCACGGGGTCGTTGAGCTCCGAGAAGGCGTTGGCGTACTCGTGGCCAGCCACGACGAGCTCAAAGCGGTCGGTCAGGCGCGGGTCGTCGTCACGGCGCTTGGCGAGCGGCGAGACCTCGACGGGATAGTCGCACACGAAGGTGGGGTTGACGATGGTCTCCTCGACGCACTCGTCGTAGAGGGCAAAGATCAGACGACCCACGCCCCAGGACGCGTCGTACTCCAGCTCGCGCTCGTCCAGAAGCTCGCGCAGGCGCTCGACCGGCGTGTCCATATCCACGTGCTCGCCCACTAGCTCGCTGACGAGCTCGCTCATGGGGGCGGAACGCCAGGGGCTCGTCATGTCGATGGCCTGGCCCTGGTACTCAAAGACATCGCCCTTGCCACAGGCCTCGCCAGCGGCGTGGAACAGGCCCTCGGACAGGCGCTTCATGCCCTCGAGGTCGGAGTAGGCGCAGTAGGCCTCCATGGAGGTGAACTCGGGGTTGTGCGTGAGGTCCATGCCCTCGTTGCGGAACTGCCGGCCGATCTCAAAGACGCGCTCCATGCCGCCCACGATGCAGCGCTTGAGGTGCAGCTCGGTGGCAATGCGCATGTAGCAGTCCTGGTCAAGCGCATTGAAGTGCGTGGTAAAGGGCTTGGCGTTGGCACCACCCAGGGTCTCCTGCAGGATGGGGGTCTCCACCTCGAGGTACCCCTGGCCCTCCATGAAGGAGCGAATGGCGCTGATCATGCGGGAGCGCATCATCATGGTCTCGCGAACCTCGGGGTTCATGATCATGTCCACGTAGCGCTGACGGTAGCGCACCTCCTTGTCGGAAAGGCCGTGGAACTTCTCGGGCAGCGGGCGGCAGCTCTTGGACAGCAGGGTGACGCTCGTGGGCGAGACGGACAGCTCGCCGCGGCGCGTGCGCATGACGGTGCCGGTGACGCCGACGATGTCGCCCATGTCCAGCTTGCCCAGAAGCTCAAAGCCATCCTCACCCAGGATGTTTATGCGGCAGAAGGCCTGGATGGAGCCAGACTTGTCCTCGATGACCAGGAACATGACCTTGCCCTGGCCGCGCTTGGCGCGAATGCGGCCGGCAATGCTCACGACGTCGTCGGTGTCCGCCCCCGCCTCGAGTCCCTCGTACTTGGAGGCTCAGCGGCGTAGGCATCGACGTGACTGTGGATGGGATACGGGTTGACGCCGGCCTCGATGAGGGCGGCGCGACGTGCGCGCCGGACGGCTCGCTCGTCATTGATGTTGATGGCGTCTTCGCTCTCGGACATGGTTGCTCCTCAGGGATTGGTGGTGTGGTGCCGCAGGTCGGCAAACAGAAAAGCGCCCCTAACCGTGAGGCCAGGGGCGCTGGGCAGGTCGTGTTAGCGCGTGACGCTAACGACCGTGAGCTCACGCTCCTGGCCGGAGGGCGTGACCCAGGTTATCTTCTCGTCTTTCTTGTGGCCAATGAGCGCCTCGCCAAGCGGGCTCTCGTTGGAGATGCGGCCGGCGAGCGAGTCAGTCTCGGTGGTGCCGACGATGGTGTAGGAGGCATTGCGGCCCTTGTCGTCCACGACCTCGACGGTGCAGCCAATGGCCACGGCAAGGTCGGACGACGAGCCGGAGCCGCCCTCCTCGATGCGCGCGTTGGCCAGGATCTTGCGGATCTCGGCAATGCGGGACTCGTTCTGGGACTGCTCCTCCTTGGCGGCGTCGTACTCGGCGTTCTCGGAGAGGTCACCAAAGTCGCGGGCCTCCTTGAGGCGCTCGATGATCTCCTCGTGCTTCTCGCCCTCGCGGTACTCGAGCTCGGCGACGAGCTTCTCGCGGCCCTCTTTGGTAAGGATGATCTCGTTGTCCATGATCAACTTTCTGACGCAGGTGTACTGAACGCTAGGAACTTAGAACTTGTGGCCACAGGACTCGCAGAACTTGGCACCGGCTCCGACGCTGGCGCCGCAGTCGGGGCAGACCCTGGAGTCGTTGGCAGCCACGGGCTCAGGCTCGGCCTTTGCCTCGGCGGCGGGCTCGACCTTAACGTCCTCGGCGGGCGTCTCGATCTTGGGGTCGTCCTTGGAGTCGGACTTGGCCTCAGCCTCGCCTTCCTCCATGCCCTCGCGCACGTTCTTGACGGTCTTGCCCAGGGACTTGCCCAGCTTGGGCAGGTTCTTGGGACCAAAGATGAGCAGAACGATGACAAGGATGATCAGAATTTCGGGAACGCCTAGTCCGAGAATCATATAGTCAAGCCTCCGGTAGTTGAATATCGTGTGTCGGTTTTCGCTAATCGACAGCAGACGGTAGTATATCCCACAAACGCCTTTGCCCACAATCTCTGCGCGTACAAGGCGCAGATAAGTTTACAGGATGGAGAGCCTTTTGCCCGTGTCACCGATTGTCATCGTGCTCGTCGCGGGCAGCGCACTCTCCCTCGCCTTTTGGATAGCCCTCCCCCGCCTGCTTGCCTGGCGCGGCGTCTCGCTGTACTGGCGCACCAAGTTTGGACCGGCTTTGGTCTTTGACTCGTCCGACGACGACGGCACGCCCGTGCGCCTGCTCAACGTGCGCGGGACCTTCCAGTCCATTCGCTACACGGACGACGAGCTGGCCTGCGAGCTGGTCTGCGTGTACCACCGCCATTTTGCGCGCATCGTCTCCAACATGGGCCTGGGCGCCGGCGCGCGCATCCTGGTCATGGGCGGCGGTGGCTTTGCCTTTCCCGCCTGGGCCGTGACCCACGTGCCTGGCGCGCAGGTGGTCGTGGCCGAGATTGACCCTGCCATCATACGTATTGCCCGCGAGCACTTTGGCCTGGACGGGCTCGAGGCAAGAGCGGGAGAGCGCCTGGACATCCGCTGCGCCGACGCATGGGAGGTACTGTGCTCCGACAGCGAGGGCTTTGACGTGATCGTCAACGACGCCTTTGGCGGGCGCAGCCCCCTTGAGCCCACGAGCACGCCGGAGGGCGCCGCGACCATCCACGCCCATCTTCGCGAGGGTGGCTGCTACCTTGCCAATATCATGAGCGCGCTGGAGGGCAGGCGCTCAGGACAGCTGCACCACGTACGCAGCGTCCTCGAGGAGGAGTTTGCGCACGTGGTGCTGTTTGCCGAGCGCCCGGAGGAGCCGGAGCGCGAGGCGGTCAACGCGCTTTTAGCCCGTGACTAGCTAGCCTTTGCTCTTGTCGACAAGAGCCTAGAACAGGCCGGTGATCTTGCCGTCCGGCGTGACGTCGATCTTCTCGGCGGCCGGGACGCGGGGCAGGCCGGGCATGGTCATGATGTCGCCCGTGAGCGCCACCACGAAGCCCGCGCCCGCGCTCACGCGCACGTTGCGCACGCTCACGCGGAAGTCCTCGGGCGCGCCGAGCTTGGCGGGGTCGTCCGAGAAGCTGTACTGGGTCTTTGCCATGCAGACCGGCAGTCCGCCAAAGCCGAGCTCCTCGAGCTGCGCGAGCTCGCGCGTGGCCTTGGGCGTAAAGTCCACGCCGTCAGCGTGGTACACGCGCTGCGCGATGGCCTCGATCTTGGAGGCGAGCGGAGCGTCGAGCTCGTAGGCAAAGCGGAAGTCGGCAGGCTCGTCGCACAGGCGCACAACCTCGTCGGCCAGAGCAAGGCCGCCCTCGCCACCCTTGGCCCAGACCTCGGAGAGCGCCACGTTCACGCCAAGCTCGCGGCACTTGGCCTCAACGAGGGCAAGCTCGGCCGCGGTGTCCGTGGGGAAGGCGTTGATGGCAACGACGACGGGCAGGCCGTAGACGTCGCGGATGTTGGACACGTGGCGCAGCAGGTTGGGCAGGCCCGCTTCGAGCGCGGCGAGGTTCTCCTGGCCCAGGTCGGCCTTGGCAACTCCGCCGTTGTACTTGAGCGCGCGGACCGTGGCCACGAGCACGACCGCGTCAGGCGTGAGGCCCGCGGCACGGCACTTGATGTCCAGGAACTTCTCGGCACCCAGGTCGGCGCCAAAGCCCGCCTCGGTCACGACGTAGTCGGCCAGCTTGAGGGCGCAGGTCGTGGCCTGGACGGAGTTGCAACCGTGGGCGATGTTGGCAAAGGGACCGCCGTGGACAAAGGCCGGCGTGTGCTCGAGGGTCTGCACCAGGTTGGGCTTGATGGCATCCTTGAGCAGCGCGCACATGGCACCCTGGGCGTTGATGTCAGCCGCGGTGACGGGCTTGCGGTCATAGGTGTAGGCCACGACCATGCGGCCCAGGCGCTCCTTGAGATCGGCGAGGTCGGTGGCCAGGCAGAAGACGGCCATGATCTCGGAGGCGACGGTGATGTCAAAGGAGTCCTCGCGGGGCACGCCGTCGGCGATGCCGCCCATGCCGTCCACCACGTGGCGCAGCTGGCGGTCGTTCATGTCAACGCAGCGGTGCCAGGTCACGCGACGTGGGTCGATGCCCAGGGAGTTGCCCTGCTTGATGTGGTTGTCGATCATCGCGGCGAGCAGGTTGTTGGCCGCGCCGATGGCATGGAAGTCGCCCGTGAAGTGAAGGTTGATGTCCTCCATGGGGACGACCTGGGCATAGCCGCCGCCGGCAGCGCCGCCCTTGACGCCAAAGACAGGGCCCAGGCTGGGCTCGCGCAGGGCCAGCATGGCGTTGCGGCCGCTGGCGTTAAGGGCGTCGGCGAGGCCCACGCTCGTGGTGGTCTTGCCCTCGCCCGCTGGCGTGGGGTTGATGGCCGTGACCAGAATGAGCTTGCCGCGCGCAGGCGCGTCTGCCAGCGAGTGGATGTCCACCTTGGCCTTGTAGCGACCGTAAAGCTCAAGCGAGTCCTCGCTCAGGCCAACACGCTCGGCGACCTTGGTGATGGGCTCCATCTGACAGCTCTGGGCAATCTCGATGTCGGACAACGGCATGGGCACTCCTCTCGCGCGGTTTGACGTCACGTCCCACTATGGCGCAACGCGCGGGACACTTCAAAGGCTTGGCGTTACCCGTAACCAAATGGTCGGCAAAGCGAGGCAGGGCGGCATGCCGGCTCCCATGCGCTACCATGGATGGCTGACGACGGGAGGCACCATGTACATGCTCAAGACCGAGGCGTGCTTTGACTCTGCCCACTTCCTGACCGACTACTACGGCAAGTGCGAGAACCTGCACGGCCATCGCTGGCGCATGGTGGTGGGCATCGAGTCGGAGAGCTTGGGCGAGAGCGGCACCGAGAAGGACATGGTGCTTGACTTTGGCGTCTTCAAGCGTGAGGTGCGCGGCCTTGCCGACGAGCTGGACCACACGTTCCTGCTTGAGGAGGGCTCGCTTGCGCCCGACACGCTGGCGTGCCTTGAGCGTGAGGGCTTCAGCATCACCACGCTGCCGTTCCGCACCACCAGCGAGAACCTCGCGCGCTACGCGTATCAGCAGCTGTGCGAGCGCGGCCTGCCCGTTGCCTACGTCGAGATGTACGAGACGCCCAACAACTGCGCGATCTATCGCCCGTAGGCTCCGGCGAGCTGTCGCGCAGGAGCGCTCGGCACCCGATGCCTTCGGCCCGCGTGCCTCGTGGCCAAAAGTCATACCCTTATTCGAAAACCCGTTACAAAAGCCCAGTTGAGCCCGAGCTGCTACGAATCTTTATGCCTAAGGGTATGACTTTGCACGTGCCTCGAGCCGATCAGAGCCAGCGCTCCGGCATCTCCTGCCGTGGGCGCCGCCCATATTCCAGGCTCCGGCGACGCCCGGC
>CAJOGH010000088.1 GCA_905233865.1 uncultured Atopobiaceae bacterium | reverse complement strand
GTCCGGATCCCAGGCAAAGAGGTCCATGAGGTCGCGCTGTCCCGCTGTAAGCAGTACCCCACCAAAGTGGCAAGAATCAGACGTGTGCCTAGCTTGCGTTAACACGCTGGGGCAGGAGACGCAGCCGGTGTTCTATCACTCGAAAGTAGTCGACCCCGAAGACCGAAGGCTCCGGGGTCGACTCTTGTCTCTCTTTCCGGCTATGAGAGGGGCTCGAATGCCACGGTGGCTGTACCGCCACTGCAGGCATCGGCGAGCCCCATGGGATCGTCGATCCTTCCCACGCGTGCATAACTCCAGCCTCCGTTAGAGAAGGTCTCGTAGAAGAGCACGAGGCAGTCGGAACCAAAGACCATAAGATCGCCCGCCTCGATGGTCTCAGGCACGTATTGCTCGCCGCCAAAGCCCTTGCCGGTATAGCAGTACTTCTCGTTGCCGTGCAGCTCATCCATGGAGAGGGTGAGCGGCAGGCGTGAGAGCAGCTCACGACCTGCGTTTGTGTCCTCAATGGTCGCCGTGAAGGACGTGCCGTTTACCGTCACTGATATCTGCATGGGACTCTCCTCTTGCTCGGTCGGTTCGTTCGTATCGTCTTTGGGCACGCTGTCGACCTCGTCCTCCCGGCTCGGCGCATTCGCCGTCGACTCCGCGTCCGCACAGCCCGCGGAACCGAGTGCCAGGAGAAGGCCAAGGCCCTGCAGGAACGTACGCCGGTCAATTGACGCACTCATGACTGTGCGTCTTCCTGCGTTGTGACTACACCAGCAAGGTAGGGCTCCTCAAGGCTCAGCTCGAAGGCCACCTGCTCAGGAAGGGCACGAATGGCCTCGTTTGCCTCCTCGTCCAGATGGGCGACGACCATCACGCGGTAGTCCTGCGACTGGTCCTGCCCGCTATGGAGAAGGGCGAACCACCCGTCTGCCACGCTCACGTCTCCGTCAGTCCAGCCCTGCTGCTTCTCGGCCTCGTCGAAGGAACCCTCCTTGAGCTCGCAGCAGTAGTCGACACCAGAGTCGACGCCGCTCACCGTAAGCGGCAATCGATTCATGAGGTCACGCGCGGCCTGGGTCTGGTTGAGGGGAGCCCGTACCGCCACGTCGCCCGCACGGATGACGAGGCGAGGCACGTTGTGGTCATCAGGGTCCGTGAGCGCCGCCCCCGCCGCACGCAGACGTTCGAGCAGCTCGGGGGACCTGTTCTCGTCCCCCGCTGCCGTGAAGACGCCCATGTCCTCGAGGTGCAGCCATCCCAAGAAGGACTGTCGGTAGGTGTAGAGAGCTCCATCGTACACGCCCGTACTCCCCGAGCTGAGCAGAAGTGCGGCCTTGCGCAGCCGGCGCGGATAGCCTGGCGCGTAGATGCGGTCGACGGCGCATTTCAGCTGGCCAGACAGACCGTGGTAGTAGACGGGAGACGCAAGCACGAGCATGTCCGCCGCGTCGAGCGCGGGGTAGATCTCATGCATGTCGTCCTTCTGCACGCAAACGCGCTGCTCCTTGGTGTGGCAGTACTCGCAGGCGAGGCAGCCGGCGATGCGCATGCGACACACGTCAAAGACGGTGACGTGATGACCTGCCTGCTCCGCGCCTTCGCGATAGGCCGCGACCATGGCGGCAGTGTTGCCGCTTGGCCTGGGGCTACCGTTGAGGATGACGATGTTCATGCTGCACCCTTGCCCTTATGCCAGGTTCTGCTCGAAGAAGGACTGCAGCTTGTCGAAGGGGATGTAGTCGCCCTCGCCGCCGTCGTAGAGGTCGCAGTGGTTGGCGCCCGGGATGATCATGAGCTCCTTGTTGTCACCCTTGAGCAGCTCGTACGCGCCCTCGCTGAAGTAGCGAGAGTGGGCCTTCTCGCCGTGGACCAGAAGAACCGGGTTGTCAATCTCGCCGGCCATTGAGAGGATGGGCTGGTTGATAAAGGACACGGTGCCGGTCACGTTCCAGCCGTCGGTCGAGTTGCCCGAGCGCTCGTGGTAGCCGCGGGAGGTCTTGTAGTACGCGTGGTAGTCGCGCACGAACTGCGGGGCATCGTCGGGCAGGGGATCAACGACGCCGCCCGCGCGCTCGTAGCTGCCGGCCTTGTACTCGGCCGTGCGCTGGGCCGCCCAGGCGGCACGCTGCTCGTCGCGAGCCTCCTTGTTGTCGGCGCCGCCAAAGTAGCCCTCGCGCGCGATGCGCGTCATGTCGTACATCGTCATCGCGGCGGTCGCCTTGATGCGGGGGTCAAGGGCGGCCGCGTTGATGGCCATGCCGCCCCAGCCGCAGATGCCAATGATGCCAATGCGGTCGGCGTCAACGTCGTCGCGGCAGCTCAGGTAGTCGACGGCGGCGCAGAAGTCCTCGGTGTTGATGTCGGGCGATGCCATGCGACGGGGCTCGCCCGCGCTCTCGCCGGTGAACGACGGGTCAAAGGCGATCGTCAGGAAGCCGCGCGTTGCCATCTCCTGCGCGTACAGTCCGCTCGACTGCTCCTTGCAGGCGCCAAAGGGGCCGCTCACGGCAATGGCGGGCAGCGTGCCCTGAACGCCCTTGGGCTTGTAGAGGTCTGCCGCCAGCGTGATGCCATAGCGGTTGACGAACGTCACCTTGCAGTGGTCGACGCGCTCGTCGCGGGGGAACACCTTGTCCCACTCGGTCACGAGGTCGAGCTTCTCTGTGTTCATCATGTCGGTTCCTTTCGTAGGGGTGTGCGGTTGCCGTTCGGGTACAATGGAACTGTAAAACCTAGACCTGACTTTAGGTCAAGCTATCTACAGGAGATGCTCACATGTACACCATCGGCCAGGTATCCGAGATGTTCGACCTTCCGATCTCGACCCTTAGGTACTACGACAAAGAGGGCCTGTTCCCCACCATGGAGCGCAAGAACGGCATCCGCAAGTTTGGCGAGACGGAGCTTGAGGCGCTGCGCGTTATCGAGTGTCTCAAGGGGTCTGGCCTGGAGATCAAGGACATCAAGCTCTTCATGCAGTGGTGCACGGAGGGTCCGGCGACCTACCCGCAACGCAAGGAGCTGTTCGAGCGCCGTCGCGAGGCCGTGCTGCAGGAGATGGAGCAGCTCAAGAAGACGCTTGCGATGCTGGAGTTCAAGTGCTGGTACTACGACACGGCCATCGCGGACGGTTCCGAGGATCGCATCACGGCCATGATGCCCGACAAGCTGCCGCGTAAGGCGCAGGAGCTCTACGACATCGCCCACAGCTAGGTTCGAGGCGGGGACAGGGCATCGTCCTGCCCCCGCCGTTTGCCTGGCCCTCGAGGCTCTTATCGATAAGAGCATGAGCTAGTAGCGGTTGATGCGGCACTTCTTCTTGATGCGCCTGATGTTGTCGGGCAGCTCGTCGAGCGGCATGTTCTTGGGCGTGTCGCACGTGCCGGACTCGGACGCCACATCGTAGAACCAGCACTTGTAGTCGATGTAGTCGCGCGCGAGCATGAGGTCCTTGAGCTGCGCGTCAATGGCGTCGCGGCGCTCGTACACCATGCGCCGCCGCTCCTGGATGGTCGCGTCGCCCTCCATGTACAGCTTGATGTACTCGCGGATCTCGCGAATGGGCATGCCCGAGGCCTTGAGCCGCTCGACGAAGCGCATCCACTCGAGGTCGTCCTCGTCAAACAGGCGCCTGCCGCTCTCCGTCCGCTGCTGGTTGGGGATGAGCCCGTTCTTCTCGTAGTAGCGGATGGTGGAGGCGGGCATGCCCAGCTCGGCCGCCGCCTCGCCGATGGTGTAGGTGTCCTTCATGGTCTGCCCTTACAGCTTCTCGATGAGCTCGGCCACGCGGTCGGCCTGCTCGCGGCCCGCCTTGGCGATGGCGTCGCGGGCGGCGTCGTCCACGCGGCTGGCGTAGGAAACGCCGCACGTGTACTCGTAGCCAGCAAACTCCATTCCGGTGAGGGCGCACGCACCCTTGGCGGGAAGCAGCAGGTCCTCGATGTGGACGGCCGCGCCCTCGCCGTAGGCCTCCTCGGGCGCGCCCACGGTCATTGACACGACGAGCTTCTTGCCCACGAGCGCCTTGCCCTTGCTGCCGTGCGAGAAGCCGTGGAGGAACACGTCCTCCATCCACTTTTGCATGAGGGCGGGCATGCCGTACCAGAACACCGGGTACTGCAGGACGATAACGTCGGCCGCCACGAGCTTGCTCTGCTCGGCCTGCACGTTGATCTCATAGGCGGGGTAGAGGGCGTCGAGCCGGTCGATGGTGTAGCCGTCCTTCTCTGACAGCTTGTCCACGAGGGCCTTGTTGGCTACCGAGTCATCGTCCAGGTGCGGGTGGCCCGAGACCACGAGAACGTTCTTCATGCCAGTTTCCTTTCTGCTCGCGCTAGTCCATGACCTTTTCCCAGAAGCGGACCGCGTTGATGTCGAGCGAGTCCGCGAGATGCTCGAGCTCGGCAACCTCGGCGTCCGAGAGCTCAACGGCCGCAGCGGCCGCCGCGTCGGCAACGTGGTGCTCCTTGGTCACGCCCACTATGGGCAGCGTGCCCTTGGCGATGGCCCAGGCCACGGGGATCTGCGCGGTCCCGACGCCGTGCTCCTTGGCGACTTGGCGAGCTTGGCGTTGAGCATCTCGAGCTTGTCCATGACGGGGTTGTAGGCGTCCGCGCGCGCCGAGCCCTCGGGCATGGGGTTGGCCGTGGAGTAGCGGCCGGTCAGTGCGCCCTGCTCGAGCACCATGTACGAGAAGAACACGACGTCGTTGGCAAGGCACCAGTCCAGGATGCCCGAGTCGATGGAGCTGCGGTTGATGAGGCTCAGGTGGTTCTGCACCGCGCCAAGCCTCAGGCCGTGCTCGCGAAGGATCGCGTCGGCCTCCTTGATCTCGGCAAGGTTGTGGTTGGAGACGCCGATCATGGGCGCGTCGTCGCGGCCGTCAAAGTACTCCGCGAGCGCGCGGGTCCACTTGGGGGCCTCGGAGGTGTTGTGGATCCAGTAGATGTCAAAGTGGTCCAGGCCCATGTTGGCAAGCTCCATCTTGAGCATGGCATCAACGGGGTGGGTGGCAGAGGAGTCCATGCACTGCGGGGTGAGCTTGTCGGAGATGATGTAACTCTCGCGGGGCAGGCCCTCGAGGAAGCCGGCAAGGGCCTTCTCGGACGTGCCCATGCCGTAGACGTAGGCGGTGTCCCACAGGTTCAGGCCCGCGGACATGGCGGCGTCAAAGACGGGCTTGAGCTCGCCGGCGTCGATTCCGGTGCCAAACGTGCCGTCGTTGCCCCAGGCCCAGGCTCCGAGGGCGATCTTGGGAAGGTTGATGCTGGTCATCAGTGCGTCCTTTCGCGTTGGTGGGCGCCAGTGGCGCTGTCTGTAACGCATTGTGCGACTTAAACTTAGGTCTAAGTCAAGGTCTGTTTTAAGGACGTTTTATGAATGCGCTCGATGGCGCTGGTCTGCATCACGTGGTTAACGATGTCGTTGAGATTGCGCCTCTTGTCTTGGAGCAGCTTGTAGCCGCCTGAGGGTTATGACACGTGCCACCAGGGCTTGTCATGAGCAAAGGCCTCGAGCGTCTCAAGGTATGTCTGCTCGCTGGCAGGCAGGGCCCTGCGCGCGAGGTCAAACAGCCAATCATCCCACACCTGCAGCGTCTGGGCATACACGAGGCCCTCGTGGCCGCGCGTCTGGATTTGCACGATTGTCTCGTCCACGTCATCCTTGGCCAGAGGCCATGCGCCCCGGGTGGCCGCCGCATCCGGGCTCACGCCCAGGGCATTCTCGATTGCCTCGAATGATGCCTCCGAGTAGAACAGCCCCTTGATAAG
>CAJOGH010000087.1:4877-6360 GCA_905233865.1 uncultured Atopobiaceae bacterium | reverse complement strand
CATTGCCCGAGTCGCCGAAGGCTACCAGCTGGCTCTTGTCCAACCCGAGCTGGGTCATCACCCATTCGATGCCCGAGCCCTTCTCGACGCCCAGAAGTGTGATCTCGATTTCCGTGGGCGTGACGACGGCGATTTGCAGGTCGCCTCGGGCATTGAGCTGGGCCACGCAGCGCTCGAGATCCTGCTCGGTATCAAAGCAGGCACCCATCTTCTCCACGAAGTTGGTCTGGTCGTCCACGAACCCGAGGGCAGGGGTGATGTCATCGACGATGAGCTTGTTCTTCTTGCTGGTGATCTCGAGGCTCAGGGCCTCCTCAGTCAGCCTATCGCTGTTCTCCACGCGATGCACGGCCTGCGTCATGTACGAGACGAGGCGGTTCTCGAAGTAGGCGCAGATGGAAGTCAGGCAGTTGAGGCCGGCGCCTTCTTCGTGGAGCCATGCCGCAAGATCGAGGGCCTTTTGCTTGGGGATGGCCTTGGAGAGCAGATGATTGCCCAGCGGATCCAGGATCTGGCCTCCGTTTACGGTGATGTAGAGGTCCACGCTGCCATACTTGAGGATGTCGGGCACGATGGGAAAGTTGCGTCCCGTGCAGACGACGTTGACGCAGCCGGCGCGCGTCGTTTCCTCCATGGCGGCGATGGTGCGAGGCGAGATGTAGTCGAGGTCCAAGATGGTGCCGTCCAGATCGTAGAATGCCGCGCCAATGCCGTTCGGGCACTGGGAGTTTGCAGGAAGCATAGTTTATCTCCTTATGAGTGAGTAATCCGGTACGTGTGATCTTTGAGGTTGGCGTCCAGCTGTGCCCACGCATCACCCGCAGCACGGCGAATAGCAAAGGCACCGTTATCGCCACAGGTCACCTCGATGTCGCCCTCCACGTCGAATGCTGGGTGCGTGTTGCGCAGCTCCATCAGGCGCAGGAGCTCCTTCACCACCGGACGCTCGACCTCCTCGGCAATCTCTTCCTTTGTGTAGTAGTGGCGGTTGATGTTGCGACCCTCCTTGGTGGCCTCGAGCAGCTCGAGGTCGTTCTTGCCGGCAAGAAGCCCCACGTAGTAGACCATGGGGATGCCTGGGGCAAACATCTGGATGGCGCGAGCCAGGTCGTAGGCCGCGTCGTCGTTGCCGAGTGCGGAGTAGTAGGTGGTGTTGACCTGGTAGATGTCGAGGTTGTTGTAGGCCTCGGTGTTGTAGATCTTCTTGACGTTGGCGCCCTCGCTAAACATCTTCTCCTTGACCCAGTCGGTCGCCTCGTCCGGCAGCAGGTCCTTTACGTCCACGATTCCCAGGCCGTCGTGGGTGTCGAGCGTCGTGAACTGGTGCTTGGGACTCATGTCCAGCCAGCGCTTGAGGTACTGACCGTCGCCGGAGTACAGGGCGTGCAGCGTGAGCACGGGCAGCGCGAAGTCGTAGACCCAGTAGCCCATCTCGGAGACCTTGAACTGCATGGTGTAGTGCTCGTGGATCTCGGGCAGCACC
>CAJOGH010000087.1:0-4856 GCA_905233865.1 uncultured Atopobiaceae bacterium | reverse complement strand
TGCATGGCGTCGAGGAGCTCGCTCGTGTCGGGCTGCTCGAAGAAGCAGCTGCCGCCGGCGCGCTTGCAGGCGTAGGCGAAGGCGTCGAGGCGGATGATGGAGGCGCCGTTGGCGGCCATGTGCTCGAGCGTCTCGCGGAAGAACCGCTGGGCGCGCTCGCTGCGGACGTTGATGTCGATCTGCTCCTCGCCGAAGGTGCACCAGACCTTCTCGGTGGTGCCGTCGGCGAAGGTGGCCTCCACGTAGGGGGCGCGCGGCTTGCGCTTGTAGATGGCGTCGACCTGCTCGTCGGTGGGGAACCCGCCCTCGGCCGCCCAGAAGTCCTTGTAGCGAATGAAGAAGTCCGCGAACTCCGAGCCGTCCTTCTTGGCCAGGAAGTCCTGGAAGTAGGGGCTCTGGCGGCTGATGTGGTTGATCATGAAGTCGAACATGAGGTATCGGTCTTCGCCGATGGCCTTGACGTCGGCCCAGTCGCCGAAGTCGGGGTCGACGATGTCGTAGCGCATGGGCGCGAAGCCGCGGTCGGCCGAGCTGGGGAAGAACGGCAGGATGTGTACGCCGCCCACCGCCTTGTCGAGGTGCTTGTCGAGCACCTCCTTGAGGTCGGCAAGGTTCTTGCCGAGGCTGTCGGCGTAGGTGATGAGCATGCACTTGTTGGATAGTTTCATGTAACCTCCTCGGGTTGGGCGATGCGCATGTGGCCATAGTATAGTGCGTTCTTCGATCTCCTGCCTGGCGTGGGGATGGCCACCTTCTCACGCCGCGGGGTTCGTCGCCGTCTCAGTGGGGGATGGTCTCGTTCCAGCCGGGCATCGCGAGGTCTGGCGCGAGTCCCATCTCCCGGGCATACGCGTACTCCTTGCCCATCACGTCCTCCATGGACCAGATGGAGCCGCTTTGCGCAAACGTGTTTGCGATGGCGAGGCTCTCCTTCTCGGGACAGAACCAGCGCGAGGCAAAGACTTCGGCTCCGTCATTGGCGAAGACCTCCACGGCCGAGCCGTCCACGAGCACGCGCAGGTTGTCGAGCACATTCAGTGGGATGGAGCGGTCCTGTCGCCCGGCGGCCGCGGCCTCGTCCAGGTAGCGGATGCCCAGTCGGCCGCCCTCGAAGAAGACCTGGAAGCTGTCGTCGAGCGTCAGCGTGCCCGTGCCTTCGACGGTCGGCAGCACGATGTCGGCGCCGCGGCCGTTGACGGTCGCCGTGCCCTCGAGCGCTTGGGCCTCACCGCGTAGCGCATCAAGCTCCGGCGCCGGGCTCTGCAGCAGGCGTCCGTCGGTCCGGCGGGTGACGACGCGCGGCACCGTCATGCAGTGCCACCAGTCGAGGCCGTCGGGGACGCTCGTGTAGTGGTCGTCGAAGGTGCCCATCCATCCCACGAGGATGGTGCGCCCGGCGTCGTCCACGAAGGTCTGTGGGGCATAGAAGTCGTGGCCGTAGTCCCACTGCACGAAGCTGCGTTCGTCGATGACTTCGGTGTCGATGACGCGCTGGCCTGCCGGAAGCTCGAAGTAGCCAGGTGTCCAGCGGTTGAACCAGCGGTCGGAGAGGCGCGGCAGTCCCTGTGGCGAGATGGCTAGATACTCGCGTCCGTCCAGGCGCACGATGTTTGGGCACTCCCACACGAAGCCGAAGGGGTACTCGCTCTCGATGGCATGGCGGTAGGTCCAGGCAATGCCGTCCTCGGAGTCGTAGAGCAGGCACAGGCCGCGTGTGTCCTTATGGCGTGCCCCCAGCAGCATGCGGCGTTTGCCGTCCTGCTCCCAGACCTTGGGGTCGCGTACGTGGCAGCTGAGGTCCGCGGGGTAGTCGCTGTTGCGCAGCAGCACCTGCTTGTGCCCCATGCGCAGCTGCCCGGTGTGGCTTCCGTCCACGCGTTCGGCCAGGCAGGTAATGGTGTTCTGCTCACGGCCGGCGTAGACGTAGTCGAAGTCCTTGGGGCTGTGGCCGGGCGCGGGATCCACTACGTTGCCCGTGTAGTAGATGCGCAGGAGGTCCTCGCCGAGGCGTCCCGCGCCGGGCTCCACGATGGCGGACCCGCTGAACACCCCGTGCCGGTCCTCGGCGATTGACGGCTCCAGTGGCACGCCCAGATACGACCAATGCACCAGGTCAGGCGAGCTGAACAGCCCCCAGGCCTTCTGGTCGACCGTGGGCCAGTCGTGGTCGTATTGGTAGAAGAAGTAGTAGCGTCCACGGAACTGGCAGAGCCCGTTGGGGTCATTCAGCCAGTTGCGGGGGGAACGGAGGTGAAAGCCGACCTCCCAGCTCTTGTTGGACATGGGCTGCCTTTCTCTTGGCGTGCACGTGCTAGATTGAGCATATACCTAAAGATGCCCGTCGGGCGGTGAGAGAACGGTTTCGTACTATTGTACTCGGAGAGCGGACGGAATATGCATCGGTACGGCGTTTGCATTGCCGCTCGTTGGCATCCGCGCGAGCGCAGGCGGCGGATGGAGGAGGGATCCGTACTGGGGATACGGTGACTCGGCGGAGCGTGACGTGTGGCGCGTGCAGATCCGCGAGACCATAAAGAGCCAATTGCAGAAGGGGGAGGTGCTCTTCGGGCGCGGCATCAAGTGTCTGTCGATCTTCTTCATCGACGAGGTGGCCAAGTACCGCACCTACGACGCGGACGGCGGACCCGGGCTTGGCGAGTGCGGGCGCATGTTATAGGAAGGACAATGGAAGCGCGAGACTGTAGGGACAAGCGCTTCCGTCCTCTGTCCTGCACAATTACGCACGATAAACTGCATCGTGCGTAATTACGAACAAGCGCTCCGTTTGTCCTTGGGACAGTGCGCTATAGCTCCCAGCTCGAGTTGGACGAGTGAGGGATCGTACTCGCGTGTGTTCCCACCTGAAGAAGGGCCACCCTTTGAATGCATCGCAGACAAGTCCACGACGAGCGCCGGGCTTCATGTCGTCCCCATAGGCTTGGCGTCCGCGCTTCAAGCTCTGGCCCAGACCTTACCCACAGGCGGACTCAGTCCTTCCGTCCGACCGAGCGCTCTATGCTGCGACGGCCCTCAGCCGTGGCGAAGGTGAAACCCGCTTCCTCCATCTCATCGCAGCTCATGCCCAGCGAGCGACCATACGCCACCAGCTTCGTGCGGCGACGCCACAGCACCCACTCGTAGGCGAAGGCCGCCCACACGGCCGCCACGTGGCACCCCAGCCCGATGGCCGGGTCGAAGCTCGTCGCCAGGCCGACCACGGCAACGAAAACGCACACCGCGATGCGCCCGACCACGTAGCGCTTGGAGTAGCGGAACTCCGGGCGGTTGTAGATGCCGAGCAGGAACGACGTGAGCAGGTACAGGATCAGGCAAGCGGAGAGATAGATGCTCTTTGGTAGGAACTCTATGTGCTCCATGGGCATGTACTCCACGGCCACGGTGAGGTTGCCGAGTACCACGATGAGCCACGACGAGATGGTCATGTAGGTCATGCCGTCGGTCTTGGCGTGGTGGTCCAGCATGTGGTCGTGCTCGAAGATGTAGATGAGGAACAATCCCACCGTGAGCGCGAACACTCCCACGGGGTACCATACGGACGACATGTCCGCCATGTAGGACGAGATGCCCACCACCATCTCGCCGAACGCGATGATGGTGAGCAGTGAGCAGCGCTCCGCCACGTGGTTGAAGCGCGCGGGCTTCCTGCGGTACGCGCCGGACAGGCCCCACACGCTCATGCCGAAGAGCAGCGCCGTCCACGACGCCACCTCGCTCGGCGTCTCAGGCAGGAAGGCCGCTGCGGCTGCGATAGCCGCCTGCACGCCCAGGCATGCCGCCGACCACCGCATGATGTGACGATCGGCAGCGTCGAGGTTGCTGTAGGCATGCAGCTTTATGAGCCACTGGACGGCGAGGTTCACGAGGATTCCCGCCCAGGTGAGGTTGAAGGCGAGCGAGGTCTCGTGCCACTCCGCGCGCACGCCGTTCGCCAGGAAGTAGAGCAGGAACATGTTCACGAAGAGACCCACGCACTCGGGCAGGGAGCGGTCGCCGTAGCGGTTCATGAGCAGCGTGCTGAAGAACCACACCTGCAGGATCGCGAGGAACGAGAAGAGGTAGATGAGCCAGATGCCCCAGTCCAGGAAGCCCGACTCCACGTGATGGCACAGCGACGTCACCACGCTGATGCCGTACACGAATATGAGGTCGTAGAAGAGCTCGATGTTTGACACGCCCTCGGCGGGCTTGAATGGTCTTCTGCGCACAGTCCGTTCCTTTCCGCTGGCTGGTCCCAACGAAAAGAGTGTAACCTTCTTGCGGCAAATCGCCACCCACGCGGCGCAATGTGGAACAGTGGGCTGGTTTTTCGTTCCAGGGTTTACGATACAATATGTCCAGCAAGCGAGTTGCGATGGGGAGGACGAGCTGGTGGGCACGCGCGAGGCCATACGCGCAGAGTTCATGTGCATGTATGCGGGGGCCTACCGCCACCGGGTTCGAGGCCTCCGCGTCGATGGGCTCTGGCTCCACGATGTTTCGCCGGGCCGCAGACCCTGCCGACGTGGCGCGCGACGGCTGTGCAGCCATGAAGAGGGGCAAGGCGGTGTACCTGCAGGGGGCGTTTACCAAGGCGATGGCGTTTGGTTCGCGCCTAGTGCCGCGTGCCCTCGCGCGCAGGATTGCCATACGCATGAACCGGTAGCATGTATGATTCCACCCGCCGGACTCTTCGACCCTCGAGGCGGGTGGATGGCAAGAATGGAATGTATCAAAGTCCACTACGCCGAGACCTTCATCGTGCTGTCGGTGGAGAGACGCTACACCGCCGCTTGCATACGTTTGCCCATAAAGCAAAACAGGTCAAACCAAATTTATGGCTTGACCTGCGGTTTCTC
>CAJOGH010000086.1 GCA_905233865.1 uncultured Atopobiaceae bacterium | reverse complement strand
AGGTGTTGGTGGCGAAGGTGTAAGTAACCTCGTAGACGTGAGGCCTCCAGGAAGCCTTCAGCAGCAGGTCCTCAGCGGGCATGGTCTTGGGACCGATGGTGCCGTCCGCATAGAGCCAGCCGGTGAAGTCATAGCCGAGACCGTTCTTCTCGGCGAGTCTCTGATGGGCGCGGGCAGCTGCCGCGTAGTCGGGGCCGGCGGTGGTGAAGAACTGCCTCGCGCCCGAAAGATCTACTTTGACCATGGTGATTACCTCCTGCAATATATAGTTTTGTGGTATAGGCGATTAACATCATAATTATACCGAAGAGAGGGCCGCCTTGTCAATGATTTCCGATTCCCGCACAGAGGCGAAAAACCGCCGCTTGTACGCGTCCCGCAAGCTGACGCAGACGCTCAGCCATGGGGCCTTTCTTGCGCGGCAGGAACCCTTCAAAGAAGAAGTGCTCCATGCCCAGGCCCGAGGCCACGAGTGCACAGGTCACGGCTGAGGGACCAGGGATGACCTCGACGGGAAGCCCCGCATCGAGGGCGGCGTCTACCAACGTCTGGCCAGGATCGGACACGCCGGGCATGCCCGCGTCAGACACGAATGCCACGCGCTCGCCGTCGCCCACGCGCTCGAGCGTCGCCTCGATGCGGCGCGCGATGACGTTCTCGTCACAGCGCTCCAGGCGCGTGCGGATGCCAAAGCGCGCGAGCAGTTTGGACGTCACACGCGTGTCCTCGCACAGGATGACGTCGGCACGCTCAAGCGTCGCAACCGCGCGCGGGGCCATGTCATCCAGGTTGCCGATGGGCGTGCCCACCACAGAGAGCATGCCCACAGGCGGCGTCGCGGCAGCCATCGCTAGAGGATGTCCTTCTCAAAGCTGGAGAGCGCAATGCGCGCGTCCCAGGGCGACAGACGCTGCTCGGTCTTCCAGGTCTGGAAGAACCAGGCATCGGCCTGCTCAAAGCAGGCAAGCTGACCGGCCACGTACACGCGCTCCAAGGCGATGCGCCCCTCGGGCGTCATCGTGGACTCGGAGATGGGCAGCGCCGCCGACCACTCGCCCACCATGACGGGCAGGCCAGAGCGCGTGGCATCCCTAAGGGCCCGGGCGCTCTCCTGCACCAGCTTGCGCACGGAAGCGGTACCAGTGGTCTCGGAGTCCTGGACGTGGCGGTACAGGTGCGTGTCCAGCCAGACGTTCTCGTAGCGACGCTGTGCCATGAAGCCACGCCAGGAACTGGGCATGCCCGCATCCGAGACGATGAAGGTGGGGCCTGGACCCGCCGCCTCGCGAAATGCGTCGTAGGCATCACGATAGAAGTTGCGAAGGTACGCGAGGCTCGTGCCCGGCTGGACACTAAAGCCGCGCCGACGCTGGGGCACGACCGAGTCCAGAGGCTCGATACCAAAGAAGGAGCCGCGCGTGGCGTAGCGCTCGGAGATCTGCGAGACACAGCTCAGGGAAGCCTGGCGGTTGGGTCGAGCGGAGTCAATGCGAATCTGAAGACCGTCGGCGGAAGGGCGCGAGCCAGGAAGCATGGAGATGCACAGCACGACCTGGATGCCCGAGGCCTCGGCCCACGCGAAGGCGTTGTCAAGAAGCTCGCGCATGCCCTCGGCAAGCTCATGCATGGGACCGTCCTCGCCCAGAACATACCAGGGCAGGGGTATCCTCACGGCGTTGTACCCGCGCGCCGAGATCTGGCGGAAGTCCTCCTCGGTAATGAACTCCTCGCGGTGCTTGCGAATGAGCGGCAGGTAGTTCTCGTAGCCCAGAACGCTCAGCAGAGACTTCTCGTCCGCGGCGCCCGTGGCACGAAAGAGCGAGGGCGTGACCCACGGGTTGGGCATGAGCCACCCGGCAAGATTGACACCTCGAAGCGTATCGACGGTCACGCAAGCCTCCTCACTGTTGGACACGTGCGCGGGCGCGCACCGTTCTAGTATATGCGCACCAGCACCCGTGACCGCGCACTATTCGATTGAATCGGGCGAGAGGCCCTCGTCACCGTCGTCCGGGTCCTCGACCTTTGCCGAGCGCGCCTCCTCGAACAAGGCCTTCATGGTGTCATTGCCACGGGTGAGCTTCTTGACCGAGATGTCCTGGAGCTTCTTGTCGGCCAGGCCAAACTGGCGCTGGATGGTCACGAGCTCCTTGCGCGTGGCGTTGAGTTTGTTGATGATGGCGTCGATGTCCTTGATGGCCGCGTCAAGGTGCTTGTCGGCACGGAGCACGTTCCCGGCGAACCCCTCCTGGAACTTGAGGAGCTTCTCCTCAAAGGTGGTCACGTCGATGTTCTGCTGCCGGATGCTGGACAGCTCCATAAGTGCGCCCTCGGACTTGCGCGCGGCGCCGGCCAACATGGTGATGAGCGGGATGAAGAACTGCGGACGGATGACGTACATCTTGGGGTAGCGGTAGGACACGTCCACGATGCCCTGGTTGTACAGGTCGCTCTCGGGCTCGAGCGTGCTCACGAGTACCGCGTACTCGCAGCCCTTCTTGGTGCGGTCGGCATCGAGCTTCTTGAGGTGGCTCTCGTTCGTCTTGCCCTTCTTGACGTCGTCCTGCTGCGTCTTCATCTCGAACATTATCGACAAGAGCTCGGTCTGCCCATCCTTTGCATTAAGGCGGAAGATGTAGTCGCCCTTGGTGGCGCGATCTTCCTCGTCGGCCGCCACCGCATCGTTGTCCTTCTCGAAGTAGGCGTCGGGGAATGCCGTCGCACGAATCTTGTTGAACTCGTCCTCGCAGTGCCTCTCCAACGACTCACCGAGCATCTTGGTGCTAAGACGAACCTTCATGTCGCGAAGGAAGCCAATCTCCTCGTCCTTCTCGCGAATGCGGCGCTCGGTCTCGCTACGCTGACGGTCAAGGTCCTCGCGCACACTGTTGACCTTTGCCTCAAGCTCCACACGCGCGTTGGCCACGGCGCTCTCGCGCTCGAGGTCCTTAGCCCTGATCTGCTGCTCGAGCTCGGTCACGTGACGCTCGGAGGCGCTGACGGCCTCGCGCACGGCAAGGTCTAGCTTGGCCTGTGCGGCCTCCGCCTGGCTCTGGGCCTGGGCCTGGAGCTGGGCGACCTGACGCTTGAGCTCGGCGGTCTGCGCCTCCAGGTCGCGCTGGGCCTGGGCGCGGGCAAGCTCCTCGCTGGCCTTCGCGCTTGCACGCTCCTGCGCAAGCTGGCTCTGCAGCTGCGCAATCTGCGCGGCGGCGTCCTGCTGGGCCTTGGTCTGGGCCAGACGCTCGTCGCTCGCGGCCTGCCTGACCGCGGCCTCGCGCTCACGATCGGCAGCCTCACGCGCAGCCTTGAGCTCACGCTCGGCAGTGGCCCTGGCGGCGGCCAACTCGCGCTCGGAGGCAGCCTTGGCCTCGGCAAGGGCATGGTCGCGTGCCTCGGCACGGGCATGCTCGAGGATCTCCGAGACCTCCGAGTCGTCAAAGTCAAATTGCTTGTTGCAGTGCGGGCAGGTGATGGTAGCCACGGCGCCTCCTAGGGTCGCAAGGTTTAACACCTACAGTATGACCCTCAGGGGGGACAACAATGTCCAAGCGGCGGCGACCGGGCCCGAGCTAGCGAACCGTTCCCAGGTCAGAGCCCCAGCCATGGGCGGTTATGATGGAGTTCATCTGGTCGCAGAAGGGACCACGCGCGTAGGTCCCGGGTGGCATGAGCCCCACAACCTCCAGCACGTCAGAATCCAGGTCGCGCGACTCCGCAAGCAGGATCGCGTCGAGCTGGCTCACACGCGGACCCGCCTCAAAGAGGCTGTCGACCAGCCTCTGCAGGTCGGAGTCGGGGCGCGCGGAGGAAACCTCCCATGTCTCATTGTCTTTCATGCCCCCATTGTAACCGCTCGCGTGGAACGAAATGACACGTCCCTGGGCCCCACCCATTGTCCGCTGCACAAAGTGTCAATGTTTCTGTGCCATTTTGTGTACGAGGCGGGGCGACAAGAACGAAGGCTTAGCTAAGCCGCAGGTAAACGATGTGCTCACTGAGCGGGCTCTTCTCGCCAGCACAGATTGTCAATGTTTCTGTGTCGTTTTGTGTACGTGCCATCTTATAGCGGCGTGGTGGGGACTCGGCACCCGCCCCGGCACGACGTCCCAACTCAACAGAGCGAGTGCGCAGAAACGATATGCGCTCACCGATGGCTCGAAAGGAACCACCTGAACCTACGTATAAAATATGAAGATACATTGCTTACGTGCGTCACACGACGGGGGTGCTCCATGGACGACAAGAGCAACCAGATTGTGCCCGCTTCCAACGAGAACACGGCAGGCGCCGTCACGCGCCGGTCGTTCATACGCATCGCCGTGGGCACGCTCGTGAGCCTGCCTGCCGTGGCAGGGGGCGTGCGCCTCCCCTTTGTCGAGTCCGGTCCCACGACGGCGGAGGCAGCCGAAGCCACGATCATCACTGCCAAGCCCACCGAGACCATAATCGTTGTCATGGACGTAAACGCGGGCGCAAACAAGCCCTTGCAGGGCGCCAAGGTAAAGATCAAGTCGTGCTTCAACGGCAAGACGCGCGAGGACTATCAGCGCATTCAGAG
>CAJOGH010000085.1 GCA_905233865.1 uncultured Atopobiaceae bacterium | reverse complement strand
CCGTGGATGATCTTCCTTGCGCAGTCCAACGTGGTCGACAAGAACGCGGGCGCTGACGATATCCCCTACCAGCGCATCGACACCGTCACCGGCTCCGTCGTGGCAAGCGCCATCAGCTGGTTCATCATCCTCACCACCGGCGCCGTGCTTCATCCCGCGGGCATCGTCGTCACCGAGGCACAGGACGCCGCCATCGCGCTGGCACCCCTCGTGGGCAGCTATGCTGAGCTGCTCTTTGGCGCGGGGCTCATCGGCGCATCGGTGCTTGCCGCCTGCGTGCTGCCCGGCATCACGTCAAGCGCCATCTGCGAGGCCCTTGGCTGGGAGCGTGGCGCGGACCGCAGCTGGAGCGAGGCGCCCACCTACCGCGGCATCATCACGGCCATCATTGCCATCAGCGCCGTCATCGTCATCATCCCCAACGTCAACCTCTTTGGCGTCATGATGGCCGCGCAGGTCATCAACGGCGTGCTCCTGCCGGTCCTGCTCGTGTTCATGGTCGGCATCGCAGGCGACCGCCACATCATGGGCAAGCACGCCAACGGCCGCGTGTGGACGGCGCTCAGCTGGGTGACCATCGTGGGTACCGTCATCCTGACCATCGTGATGTTCGCTCTGCAGCTCCTGCAGCTCTAGGCGCGCGGAGCCACGCTCACCGTACCGTCGTCGCGCACGCTCACGCGGCCTTCGGCAAGCAGCTGTACCGTGGCGGGAAGCAGCTCGTGTTCCACATCGTGGATGGCTGCCTCAAGCTCATCGAGCCCCCACTCCTCGCGCACCTCGACGGCACGCTGGGCAATGATGGGACCCGCGTCATAGTCGGCATTGGCAAAGTGCACCGTCACACCCGTCACCTTGACGCCGCGCTCGTAGGCGTCGGCAATGGCGTGCGCGCCCACAAAGCTGGGCAGCAGCGCCGGGTGCAGGTTGACCACGCGATTGGGGTAGCTCATGAGCAGCGGCTCGCGCACCATGCGCATGTAGCCAGCCATGATGACGTAGTCCACCTCGTGTGCCTTGAGCTCGGCAGCGATGATGGCGTCGGCAGCCAGGGGGTCGGCATAGACCTCGCGCGACAACGTGAGCGTCTGGATGCCGGCGGCCTCGGCGCGCTTGAGCCCATAGGCGTCGGCGCGCGAGGACACGACTATCTCGATGCTCGCGTCCAGGCGCCCCGCCGCGATGCTGTCGATAAGAGCCTGGAGGTTGGAGCCACTTCCCGAGATCAGGACTCCCAGCTTGATGCTCACTCGTAGACCACCGTCCCCTTGCCAGCCACGCAACGGCCCATCTCAAAGGTGGGGAGGCCCTGGGCGGCCAGGGCGTCAGCGACGGCCGTGGCGTCGTCGGGAGCGCAGATGACGCTCATGCCCACGCCCATGTTGAAGGTCTTGTAGGCCTCGTCAAGCGTGAGCTGCGCCGCACGGCTCACATAGCCGATGACGGGCGGCATGTCCCAGGGCGCGGCGGGCGCGTCGGCAAAGGCCATCGATCCGTCACGGGAGCCGCGGCAGACGACGGCATCGATGTCGTCGGGGAGCGCGCGGTTGAGGTTCTCGGTAATGCCACCGCCGGTGATGTGCGCCATGGCGTGGATGGGGGCGCCTGCTGCGAGCGCGCGGATGATTGCGCCGGCATAGATGGTCGTGGGACGCATGACGGCGTCGGCGAGGGACTCCCCACCGAGCTCGTCCAGGGGCTGTTCCAGCTCCTCGCGCGTCTTGCCCTCGATGGCCACCTTGCGCACGAGCGAGTAGCCGTTGGAGTGGATGCCGCTCGAGGGGATGCCCAGGATGACGTCGCCCTCGCGCACGAGATGGGCGCCAAGGGCACGTGGGCGGTCGACCACGCCGACCACGAAGCCGGCAAGGTCGTAGTCGTTCTGCGCCATGACACCAGGGTGCTCGGCCATCTCGCCGCCCACCAGGGCGCAGCCGCTCTTGCGGCAGCCCTCGGCAATGCCGCCGACGATGCGCGCCATATGCTCGGCGCGGATCTTGCCGATGGCCACGTAGTCAAGGAAGAACAGAGGCTCGGCTCCAGCCACAACGATGTCGTCGACGCACATGGCCACGAGGTCCTCGCCCACCGTGTCGTGACGATCGAGCAGCTGGGCAATCGCGAGCTTGGTGCCCACGCCGTCGGTGCCGCTCACCAGGATGGGGTCCTCCATGCCCTTGAGGGCGGCCGCGGAGAACAGCGAGCCAAAGCCGCCAAGGCCACCGATGACCTCAGGGCGTGTGGTGGCACGGACGGCGTCCTTGATGGCGTCGACGGCGCGTGCGCCCTCGTCAACGTCAACGCCTGCGTCAGCGTAGCTCACGTGCCTGGGCTGGTCGGTCATGCTGTCCCCTCTCGTGTTGCCAAGTGTTGGCTCTTGTCGTACTAAACGTTAGAAATCGCCGGTTGCGGAACTAGTCCTTGGTGCGGTAGACGTTCTTGCTGTCGCTGTGTATGACCTTCTGGGTGAACTCCTCGATGCGCATCTGTGACGCGCGCGAGGCGCGGCAAAGGTTGCTGGGCGCAAAGCCGTCAAGGAACTTGCCGGCGCTGAAGCTCTCCGGAATCTCGACGGGGTACTCGCCAGTAAAGCAGGCGGCGCAGTAGCTCGTGGGCGGGAGCACCGCCACGAGGCCCTCGATGGAAAGGAACGCCAGCGAGTCGGCGCCCACGTGCTCGCAGACCTCGTCAACGCTCTTGACCGCAGAGATGAGTTGGTCCTGGGTGTCGGTGTCGATGCCATAGAAACAGGGCCACTTGACCTCGGGCGAGTTGATGCGCACGTGGACCTCGGTGGCGCCTGCCTCGCGGATCATGCTCACGATCTGGCGCATCGTGGTGCCGCGGACGATGGAGTCGTCCACCATGACCACGCGCTTGCCGCGCACGTTGTCGGCCAGCGCGTTGAGCTTGAGGCGCACGCCCAGCTCGCGGAGCTCCTGGGTGGGCTGGATGAAGGTGCGCGCCACATAGCGGTTCTTGATGAGGCCCTCGCCAAAGGGGATGCCGAGCTCATGGGCAAAGCCCTCCGCGGGTGGCATGCCCGAGTCGGGCACGCCTATGACGAGGTCGGCGTCTACCGGCGCCTCGCGGGCCAGCTCGCGCCCCATGTCGTAGCGGACCGAGTAGATGGAGCGCCCGTTGACGACGGTGTCGGGACGCGAGAAGTAGACGTGCTCAAAGATGCAGGCGGCATAGGGCGCGGGGTCCAGGGCCTGTACGGAGATGAGACCCTCGTCGTTGATGCGGATAATCTCGCCAGGGGCCACCTCGCGCACGAAGGCGGCGCCCACGATGTCCAAGGCGCAGGACTCACTGGCCACGACCCACTCGCCGTCGCCCAGGCTGCCCAGGACCAGCGGGCGGATGCCATGCGGGTCGCGGAAGGCGTACAACGCGTTCTCGCGGGCGAGCGCCATGGCATAGCCGCCCTCCACCATGCGCATCGTGCTCGCGATTCCATCGCGCAGGTGCCCCGTCTGCTTGGTGAAGTAGCCAATGAGGGCGGCGGCAACCTCGGAGTCGGTGTTGGAGCGGAACGGCACGCCCAGCTTGACGAGCTCCGCGCGCAGGGCATCGGAGTTCACGAGGGTGCCGTTGTGGGCCAGCGCCAAGATAGTGCGGTCGATGACGGACATGTGCGGCTGCGCGGCCTCCCAGCTCTTGGCACCGCTCGTGCCATAGCGCACGTGGCCGATGGCAACGCGGCCCGGCATGGCCGTGAGGTCAGCATCGCTGAAGACCTCCGTGACCAGACCAAGGTCCTTGCGCGTGAGCACGGTGTTGCCGTCGCCCACCGAGATTCCCGCACTCTCCTGGCCGCGGTGCTGCAGCGCGTGCAGGCCAAAGTAGGTCAGGCGCGCCACATCGCGACCGGGCGCCCAAATACCAAAGACACCGCACTCGTCGTGCAGGTGGTCGGTGTCGCCAAGCATCAAAACATATCCTCCGAACGCTGTTACTTCGTGACCTGGCCCGCGGCGATCCTCGCAGCGTTGGCCTCGGCCTTGGGCACGCACATAAAGACGGTGCGCCCATACCCGTCGTAGTAGTTGCAGGTAATGAGGGACAGGACGTGGCTCACGCGGTCCATGGTCACGTCGATGTCACCCGCAGTCTTCTTGGACTTGTTCTTGAGGTCCTTGAGGTAGCTGTGGAAGGCGTCGTCACCGCTAAAGGTAAAGCGGCGCACGTTAGTGTCATTGGCGTCGGTGTAGTAGAGCATGAGGGGCTCGAGCTCGTAGTTAGTCTGCTCGGTCACGTACCACACCGTCTTGCAGCGCTCAAAGTTGTCATCCACGTCCATGTCCGCAACGTCCTTGAACATGGTCCCGTTGGCGAGGTGGTGGCCGTAGATGATGGACTGCGCGTCCTGCAGGCCGGGCGGGGTGTTCTGGTAGTCCAGGAACAGCTGGCCACCAATGGAATACTCGCCCTCCGCGGTGGTGCGCAGGTACTGGTCGTTGTCCCTTCCCTGGTACACGGGGTAGTTGACCTGCGTGCCGGGAATCTGCAACCAGCCGACGATGTCGGCGTTGATGGCCTTGAGGCCGGCCCAGTCCACCTTAGGCGCCTGCGACGGGTCGTCGGAGAGCGTCACGTAGCTGGCGAGCTGCTGATTGACC